>NZ_CACWPP010000097.1 GCF_902762735.1 uncultured Ruminococcus sp. | reverse complement strand
CAATCCAACTATTTAAATTCACAAAATCCAGTCGCAAAAGCTCGGATATATGGATTTTGTGACTGGATTTTGTCTGAATTTTAAGGCGGATTGCTATAATGCCCCTGAGCGTTTAAAAGAGCGCTCAGGGGCAATTTATACTTTTTTAGTGGGATCAGTCCGTTTCGACTACCTTATTTCCGCTCACCGCATACCAGCCCACGCCGAAGATGAACCAGAACACAGGGCTGACGCAAACATAGCTGTCGTTTACTATGCCGACCACCATGAAAGCTATCACCGAAACGAAAGTACCCAGCCGCAGATGTGTGAAACGATCCTGAACGGGACAGAGTATTACAGCTTTGAAGCCCTTTACCAGGAAAGCGCCCAGCAGTGTCAGCAGGACTATCAGCGAGACAACGCCCGAGTCCACCGCAACACCGAGATACCAGTTATGCGGCTTGTTGACCACCATCGCGGGTGTCTCATACACCTCCAGCAGGCTGACATAATCGTACTGCGGGAAGTATGTGACGAAGTTGCCGCTGCCCTTGCCTATCAGTATGCAGTCATCAAGCATCGAGATGGTGCTGCCCCAGATGAAGAAACGACCCGAAAATGCGCTGAGGTCTTTCTTGAAAAATTCGGGTCCTTTGTAGGTGTTTATCTCTTCCATCGTGTATAGGCTGTGTACGTAGGGCTTGAACTTTTCGTCCTCGTACTGGAAGATGATCTTTTTGCTGTAACCGAGATCAATATACAGCTTGTCAGATACAGAGAACTTGAAATTGCAGTTTCTGTACCTGTCATCTGTAAAGCAGTAGCACTTGTCATCGTCGATATAGGTATCGAGAGGCTCACCTGCGGTATCAAAGAACCTTACCGCATTTATGCCGCTGTCTGCGCGGTATCCTTCTACCGTGACAGTGTTGCCGCTGTAATCATCAAGCACCAGTTTGTTTTGTTCCTGACGGATATTTTTTAGAACAAAATGGTCAGCCGAGATCTTCTCGCGGTATTCATCAACAGTCATTTTAGCCGATGAACCGTTCTGTACAACTGCTTTAAAGCGCTTGCTGAACTCAGGATTGTTATTCACCATATAATTCAGCCCGAATGCGCAGACTGCCAGTATGCAGACAAAAGCTATCAGCGATGGCACGCGCTTTATTGTCCCTCTGCACCAGTAGATGAGGTATATTATAAATAGTATAACACCGCTTCCTGCCACAGCGTAAAGTCCGCCCGACGAATTTGAAAGCACTGCACCGACAGCGATGCCTGCTGCCGCCGCAAGTCCCAGCACTTTTCTGACGATGTTCTTACTGCCCAGCGCCAGCGCGGCGGTCAGCGGGAACATAAGTCCGCAGAACGAACCAAAATAGTTGGAGTTGAAAAACGTGATATGCACGTTGCTGGAGGAACTGTGCAGTGTTTTTGCCACATCATACTTATCGGCAGGTGCCATCAGATGCGCCATAAGATCGGTCTCCTGGAGGGGGCAGCCGTTGTATTCCATCACAGCAAATATGCCTGCGGCAAGGGTGGTGATTATCATAGCCCAGCTGAAACGTTCAAGCGACTTTGTATCGCAGAAATAATTCATCGCCGCCAGGAATATTATCAGGTATCCCAGCACGCCCAGCAGACCCTCATAATGCTTGACAACGCCCATCATCACAAGTTCCTTATGTTCGGAAGCTATGCCCGATACTATCAGAAGCAGTGCATATATACCTGTGAGTATCAGCGGGAGCCGCATATTCTTTTTGCGAAGAGGAATATCTTTCCAGTGATTTTCTATAAAAAGCTCTTCGACCATAAAAATGCCGCATAGTATGACCGCCGCGATCACCACGAAAAATTCTTTCTGGAACAGGAACCAGTCGGTTATATGCCCGTTTTCAAAAGTGAAATACTTTTCCGTCAGCTCAGTGCCCGGCTGTACATGCATATAGGAAACATATGGTATTATCGCCGTAAAAATGCACATCAGCAGTGCTACAAAAGTCTTGCGCATGGGGTAATCGCCTTTTATGGCAACTATCAGACCGTCATTTTTATCCTTTTTGTTCTTCTTATCTTTTTTATCCTGTTTTTCATCTGACGGCTCTTCATCATCTTCGGGCTGAGTTTCTTCTTCCTCAGCGTCGTCATCATAATCGTCATAATCACTGCTTTCGGCTTTCAGCTCTTCCAGTTCAAGCCTGCGCAGGCGCTCTTCAGTGAGCATTTGCTTTTCTTTTACTGACAGATTTGAGTCTTTCAGCGTCTGTCTGAAATTATCCTCATCACGCCAGTCAAAATTAAAGTTAAGCAGATCTTCTCTACTCATCAGGGTAAACACCTCTCTATAAAAATTCATTATGACGCAATCCAACTGTTTAAATTCACAAAATCCAGTCGCAAAAGCTAGGATTTATGGGTTTTGTGACTGGATTTTGTCTGAATTTTAAGGCGGATTGCTATAGTACACCACTGCAAAATACCTTTATCAATGAGGAAAGATAGCCGCCAACTGTATTCAGTTCCCGATATAACATCGTTTATTTTGGTATATCAGCGGGATGATCACAAAATTCATACATATTATATGGTTATCCCTTTAGCGCGGTCTGAAAATGCGGTAAACAAAAGTATGACCCAGCGCCCATATCTCTCCCCTGTCTGCGGCGGCGGAAAGATATGTGCCGATCACTTTCAGTTCTGTAAAACCGCTGTTTTCGCAGTGTGTCAGTGGGACGACCACTTTATATTATAACATACCGCAGTACTCTTTTCAATAGTTGGAAATGCTAAAGCACAGAAAAAATACTCCCAATTTTGATGTGTATTGCTGATGATACAAAATGGCTGTTCTTTCGTATTGTTCCCCCGCCTTCGGCGGGCAATTTTGATGTGTATTGCTGATGATACAAAATGGCTGTTCTTTCGTATTGTTCCCCCGCCTTCGGCGGGGGAACAATACACAACCAAATTGGGATAAAAAATACGAGGTATCAATTCAGCAAACAAAATAAAAGAGCGAACTTAAAGTTCGCTCACGGTCATTCTTCTGCTGTTGTGACTTCATCGGGGGCGGCAGTTACCGTCCAGCTGAAATCTGCCTTTACTTTTGCAGGTTCAAGCTGTTCTATCAGCCGGAACTGTTCGCTCTCCTCATCAAGTGCATATACCCTGCTGTTATCGGCAGTAACAGCCGCAGTAACAACGGGAGTATTTTCGCCCTCTATGCTGTCATATATGGCGAAAACATAGCTGAGCGTACCATCTACCTGCTGTTCGCCCATATATCCGTAATATCTCTTGGCGCTTTTTTTAGCCTTGGGATAATTCTTATCAATTATCTGCACCACACTGTCGAAAGACTGTTCAGCCTCAGCGGGTATCTCCGCAAAAGTCTCGCGGGGCGGTATGGTGAATTTCTCGGTGGTATGACCATCGGTAGTCAGCACCTCGTCTGTTGCAGTAACTGTCTTTACTTCGGTCTTTCCGTCTGTGCCCTTGCTGCCGCAGCCGCACATCATCAGTGCCATGCAAACTGTTGTCAACAATATCATCTTTTTCATTTATCTGAAGCCTCCGTGGGTTTATTTATCTGTTTCTGCGTGCGCATGGGCGTATGCAGTATCATAACGCTCAAAACAGCGCTCAAAAAGTTTACAGAAGTAAATTTCTTCACCTCTGTAAAAAGGATTATATCACACTAATCCTGCTTTGTAAATAGGCATCACAATTTCGTCATACATTTTCCCCGTTATGAACAACGGCGACAAAAAGAGGTAATGTTTTTTGTTTATTTGCACAATATATCAGCATCACCATCGTACACTCTGCACAACTTTCAGTGTAAAATAAAAACTCCCAATTTTGATGTGTATTTCTGATGATACAAAATGGCTGTTCTTTCGTATTGTTCCCCCGCCTTCGGCGGGGGAACAATACACAACCAAATTGGGATAATAAAAATGTGATCATCCCGCTGATACACCAAAATAAACGATGTTATATCGGGAACCAAATACAGTTGGCGGTTATCTTTCCCCTCCTGCGGCGGGGGAATGATAACATCAACTCAGTTTTTTCCTCATTGATAAAGGTATTTTGCAGTGGTGTGCTAAAGGGATAACCATAAACAAAAATACCCCGAAGCACGAGAAAGTGCTTCGGGGTTATTTTTATATGGTCATCTTTCTGAATGCAGGGGACACTATCATATATACGTGATAATTATGCCATGCCGCTCTCAACGATCTGCGACTTGAGGAATACGTTGCCCTGATCTATGGTGATCTTGGTTATATACATATTGCCGCCTATCTGGAACAGTATGCCGTCGCCCCACTTTTCGGGATCTTCGGGATCGGGAGTGGAGTTGTCGATAAGTGCATTTATCTGATCTGCGGGGATAGTGAACTCGATGGACTTGACATCGTGATTGCCTACCTTTATAAAGCCGTCGCCCTTGACGAATACATCAGGCCATACCTGTTCACCCTTAGGCTTATTGGACTTGGTTTCGGGAGTTGCCAGATCCTCGCCGTTTGCAACTACATACTCGGTCAGGTTCGGGTCATTTACTGCGGGGTAATCTGTCACCAGACCCTCAAATGTCTCACCGAACTTAGTCCAGCCGTTTGCGTGGCAGGGTCCTATAACGATCTGAGTCTTGTGCTGGTCGGTAGCTCCATCTTCGATCATCTTGTTGTAAGTCTCGGTATACTCAAACTCAACTACCATGTGTACATCGGTATCTCTGTCAAAAGTTCTGCCGTCGATGAAATTATCACCGCTTGCATCATCAAATGCATATGAGCCGAGACCGTTTGCCCATGCATCGGAAATCTGATCGGGAAGCTCGATAACTGTCTCGGTGGCAGTCTCATCATATCCCTTGACCTTTGTTATATCAAATTCAGCAGGAGCTTCAGCCTCGCCCTCGCCCTCAGCGGCACTCTCGGCAGGCTCTTCCTCAGCCTTGCTTTCCTCAGCTTTGCTCTCCTCAGCGGCAGAAGATACCTCTTCTGCTTTGCTTTCCTCAGCTGCGGAGGATACTTCTTCAGCCTTGCTTTCTTCAGCAGCTGCTGTGGTGGTAGTGGTGGTGGCATCAGCCTTGCTTTCAGCAGCGGTATCGCCGCAGGATGCAAACATAACTGCACTCATGGTAAGCGCCAGTGTCATCGCAAGCATCTTTTTCATTTTATACCCAGCCTTTCTTTATGGGGAGATCCCCTTTGATTAAATTAATGACGGCAGTTTCCGTCTTATCTTCCAACGCTAGTATTATAGCAGATTTTCGCTTTTTTTTCAATAATCGTGAACAAAAATTATAATTTATCACAAATTAGCTTTTCGGGTAACGTTTACATTACAGCACCTTGACAAAAACGATCTTGCTGTTTTACTTTTTTCAACCCTATGACTGCATGAGATTTAGTAAAACTCCACAAACCAAGTTATGCAAATTCGTTCTAAACGCCGGGTGATTTTTGTTGAAATCAAGGCAAAAATATGTTATACTTTAACTGGAAAGATGTGTATTTTAACGATAAAGTGTATTATTTTCTATTAATGCACACCTTGCGGAGGATAACTGCTATGAATATTTTATACTGCAACATCGGTTAAACAGACAGCTGCAGCGGCACGCGAAATGACAGTCTCACAGGCGGCGGATCATACAACGACGATATTGCTCCCCCAAAATTAAACCTTGCCACGATCCATAAGGCTGCATAATCAAAATGCTGTAAAATAGAGGGTCTTACATTTCAGGCAAATTAAAAACGGAAAGGTTTAGTTGGATTATCAATATAAGATCTCACATTGAGCGCCAGAAGTTAATGCGCTCGGCATTGACTGTGCCGAATGCGTGTATCTGTGAGCAGGATATGTTTGAGAGCTTATCCTGTTTACTATCTCCCAATTTTGATGTGTATTGCTGATGATACAAAATGGCTGTTCTTTCGTATTGTTCCCCCGCCTTCGGCATGGGAACAATACACAACCAAATTGGGATCTTACTATAAAACGCCGATAAACACATATGTATATCCACTCGGCAACACCGAGTACGGGAGGAGGATCACTATGACCCGTAAACTTATCAAAGGGATAGTTTCAGCTGCTATGGCTTCGATCGCGGCGGCGGCTGCCATATTCTCGGTGAGCGCTTATGACCTTGAAAGGCACACTCAGGCAGAGATAAAAGAAATGTATAACAAGCTGTTTTTCGATATTCACTCAACGCCCGTATACAAGGAGGATTACTCGCTTGAATATCCAGGCAGGGGCGGTATGCCTGATGCCGATACGCTGGAAGAAGGGCTTAACTCCATCAATTTCTGCCGCTATCTTGCGGGTCTGCCGTTTGATGTGGAACTTGATGACACATACAACACTGCGGCACAGAATGCGAGTCTGATAATATACATGAACAGCGACAAGCCGCTGAGCCACAAACCCGTTCAGCCCGATAACATGAGCGATGAGCTTTACGCCGACGCGCTCAAAGCCTCGGGTGAATGCAATATCGGCAAGGGGTATCTGAACATACAGACTTCGGTGGTACAGGGGTACATGTCGGATACTGACAGCGTAAACCTGCCTTCTATGGGGCACAGGCGGTGGATACTCAACCCCGAGATGAAAAAGACGGGGCTGGGGATAGTCGGGTACGGCACTGCCATGTATGTAAGGGACAGAACGAGGGCTGAGAAGTTCACGGGGGACTACCTGTGCTGGCCGCCCTCACTTATGCCGAATGAGCTGGTGGGCGATAACCCCAACGGCTACGCCTATTCAGTGACGCTGAACAACGGTTATGACACACCTGACAGAAACAAGGTCAAGGTGAAGCTGACCTCAAAACTGACAGGCAAAACGTGGACGTTCGACAAAAATTCATCGAACGATGTCAGCGATATGGTGGGCTATTTCAATATCAACGAACAGTACATGGGCTTTGGCAAATGCATCATTTTCAATCCCGGACCTCTGCCTGACAATGATGTTGTCGATGTGCAGATAACGGGCATATACAAAAACGGCATCGAAACGCCCATAAACTATAAAGTAGTCTATTTTGACCTGCTTGATGACAGCGAATACAAGCTAGGATTTGAAAAGGACAGATATGAGCTGGAGCTTGGGCAGTCATTACTGCTCAACGGCTACGACGACCCGCTCTCAAACGGCGGCTACCGCCTGCTTTATGCGGCAGAGGGCGGGAGCTACAAAGACCTCGTTGACAGGATAGAGTCAGGTCCTACCGTACTTATGACGGCTAAGCAGGAAGGCACGCTATACTGCTATCTCGGCACTTCGCTGACTGACTATTTTGAGGACAAGTGCGCTGTAATATCTATAACGCACAAGCATGAGCGGGGCGGCTGGATAATCGAGACAGTGCCTACGGAGATGACGGAAGGTCTGCGCTACCGCAAATGCAGTATCTGCGGCAAGGAGATAGACCGCGAGATAATGCCCGCGACTTCGGTGGAGGCTGCTGATGTGACTTTTACCGAGGACAAGTACATCTACACAGGGAATGCGGTCACGCCTAAGATAAAGGTATATTCGGGCGAAAAGAGACTGACGGAAGGCACTGACTACAAGGTGCTGTATGAAGATAATACAGATCTTGGCACGGGATATGTTATCATTGATGGCATGGGCTATTTCAGCGGCGAAAAGGAAGTCCCGTTTGAGATAGTCAGGCGCGACCCTGTGGCGCTGTCGGAGCTTGAGATAAGTTTCAGGAAAAACGGCTTATACTATACAGGCAAGAATATCGAGCCTAAGCTGACCATCAATGAGGGCAGCTACACCCTCATAAAGGACAGGGACTACACCCTCACATACGAAAACAACCGCGATGCGGGTACGGGCAGTGCCGTCGTAAAGGGCATGGGCGATTATGTGGGGATAATAACGCTGAACTTTGACATTCTGCCTGCTGATATTGGCTATCCGTGGGCTGAACCTAAGCTGGGCGAAGTGAAATACACAGGCATGCCGATAATGCTGAAGCTGAAACTGCTCAGCCAGGTGACAGGCGAAGAACTTATAGAGGGCGTTGATTACAAGACGAGCTATGACAGCAATACTGAGATAGGAACGGCTTCTGTGACCGTCACAGGTATGGGCAATTACTGCGGGACTTCCACAAATACGTTCACAATAGTCGCGCCCGAAAATTACAGCGGCGATGACAGGACCGACATTGTTGAGTTTGGCTGCAACACTGCTGTGTCGGTAAAGGGCGCGGGTGAAGATGACACTGACATCTCCTTTGTAAGCACAGACGGCGTTATTTATAAGGCGGCGACTGTTATAAGCGGCACTTTCTATGCGGATCTGCCTGACGGTGATTACGAGATATGGGCGGTCAGAAAGTCATGTCAGCCCGCACATGCAGGCATAACGGTGGGAAGCACGGCGGTCTCCGTTGATATTAAGGCATATCAGTATGGCGATATAAACCGCGATGGTTCTATAAACGTAGCCGATGTGGTGCTGTCAGCGGCATTCGTTAAGGGACTGCGCGTACCCGCAGATGACGGTCAGCGGGATATTGCAGATGTCAACCGTGACGGCAGGCTGAACGTCACCGATATATCAAAGATAGCGGCGCACAACAAGGGCATAAGAAGGCTGTATGTCGATGTGAAATTCGAGATACCGAACGTCAGGGACAACACTGCTGAACTGCTTGCGGCGGCTTATGACAAGGCAAAAGAGGACTACCTTGCCGAATTTGACACCGAATGGGGCGAGAAGAGTGAGGGAAAAGCGGGCTTTTCACAGCTTGACATTGACGGTGACGGCATCGGGGAACTGTTCATCATGGGCAGTTACATCTACGGCACTCCTGACAGGCTTTACACTTACGACGACGGAAAAGCTGTTCTGCTGAAAGAGGCTGACACGGCAGGCGGCAGGCACATAGTCATTTCCACCGAAAAGTGCATTTACGTGCAGTGGACAGAGGGCGGCAGCACTTATTTTGAGGTTTACACTTTCGATGAAAAGGCGCTGACGCTGAAAGAAAAACTGGTATTCAGCCCGAAAGCGCCTGACGATGCAGATCTTGGCGATTTTACGAGGATAGATGCCGAACGGCTGACAAAGCTGAATGAGAACACCATAGTCTTTGACTGACAAAAATCCCCCGAAGCACCGCGCTTCGGGGGATCTTTATGCCATAAAAAGCCGCCTGCGAAATAACGCAGGCGGCAGTTTTTCTTAATTATTCGGCTGCTGCACCGATGCTTTCGTTTGCTTCCTTTATGAGGTAGTCAACAGCGGTCTTGTTCTCTTCAACGCAAGCTGTCCATGTGCCTGCACCGCCGCCTGTCATCATGGTGTACTGGTTAACAGTCTGCATCATAGATTCCATCTCGTTTGAAACGCCGTGTTCAAAGTCGTAAACAGGGTTGGTGTTTACCAGCTGATAGATCTCATCGCGCATCTTTATCATATCGTCGTTCCACTTATAATCATCTCTGAGCTGCTGCTCGGTGATCTCAGAAGCCTCAGTATCGCAGACTTTCAGGCAGTTCATGTAAGCCACAACGCCCATCGGGTTAGGCGCGTTCTTTACGATGTGATAGCCCTCAACTCTTGCGGAAACGTAGTACTTATCGGAGTCGTCCATTCTCGGCATCGGGCAGAACATTATCTCGCCTGCTTCAACATCGCCGAAAGGCTTTACAGCTTCGGGTGAATTCTCTATGCCCCACAGACCTACGGGGATAAATAGTGTCTGGTAAGAGCCAAGACCCTCACCTGTTGTGCCGTCACCTCTGGTTGACCAGTTGTTGGAAGAACGGTCGAATACCACTTCGTTCTTCTGGAGGTTATACATCAGCTCCTGCACCTTGCTTACTGCGGGGTCAGCCATATTGTTCACCAGCAGACCGTCCTTCATGCCGATGAGCGGTACACCGCAGGTATCGTTCAGCGCCTGACCGTACCAGTAGCCGTCCAGCGCATAGAGGTCGTTATCAGCATCTACGAAGTCAAGGCACATCTCGGTGAACTTAGACCATGTCCACTCGTCATTATAATACAGCTCAGCAGGATCGTCATAGCCGTGATCCTCAATGGTCTTTGTATTATAAACGCACACAAAGTTAGGCGCGGACTTTATCGGTATAACATAGTGACCGCCGTTGAACACGAATGACTCGCTTGTAGCCTTGACATCAGCCCACAGGTCGCTGTTGAGGTCAACAAATTCGTCAACAGGCTCAAACATCGCTTTGATAGCGCCTTTCGGGAAGCCGTCCATATCCGATGCGGGGAAGAAGTCAGGCGAATCGTTTGCCATTACCAGCTTTGCAAGATCTGTATAGCGGTTATCCCATGTGGTCTGCACGAATTCGATCTTACCGTCATAAGTATCCTTGAACATCTGGAGTCCCGGAGGTGTTACGTTGCCGTCACCCGGATTGATGTCATAGTGAGCCATCCACTTGATGGTGTTATTTTCCAGTGTCAGCTCGGGGAGCTTGTTTGCGGCTTCATCAACAACAGCCTGCTGATCTTCATTCAGCTCGATAGCATTTGCAGAGCTTGCTTCGGTATCCGAGCCTTCGGAGCTGCCGCAGGCAGCCATGCCGACACACATTGTCAGCGCAAATACGCCCGCCATCAGTCTCTTCATTTTTACCATAAAATATCCTCCTTAATTGGAACAGCACCCGCTTCACATTTACCCATATATGCGCGGGAATGATGCGCCGCATAACGCCCCTTACCCTTTAGAACGTCATGCGGCAAATACCCTTCACTGCAAATATGTTATCATAAACCGCAAAATTATGCAATCGGCATTATGCAATATAAATTTCTGCGGACTTTGTGCGTTTCTGCTAAAAGTTTCCAGTTTTTGGCAAGTATTCGTTTACAGAAAACGTTTACGACTAGTCAGCAGACCTATTTAACGAAAAGTTTACATTTAATGTACTGTCCAAATATACTCCCATATGTTATAATATTAAACAGTGCAGCAAGATAAGTCACTAAAAATATTGTGATCATCCCGCCGATACACCAAAATAAACTATGTTATATCGGGAACCAAATACAGTTGGCGGTTATCTTTCCCCTGACTGCGGCGGAGGAAAGATATGGGGCGCTCAATTATCCTTTTGTTCACCGCTTTATTTGTGGTGTGTCAGCGGGATAGTCATAAAAATAATACAGGAGACAAAAACTATGAAACGACCGAACTTCATGCAGGGGCGCTATGGCTTTGACACGATCTTCTTTGCAGTAACAGCCCTTTGCCTGCTGCTTGCGCTGCTGGGCTACAAAGTGCTTTGGCGTATACCTCACGTTGATGCGGAAGGCGTGCTTGCAGTGACGGGGCTTATTATGATAATCAACACGTCAAGGGTATTCTCAAAGGACGTAGGCAAGCGCGAGTATGAGAACATACTCTTCAACCGCCGGCTGAACAAGCTGTTCCACCGTGAAAAGACTGCGAACAGCTATGACCCGCGCGGAGCAGTACGCCCTGTCGGGAGAGTACACCGCGCTTCTGCGAAATGCAGCTGCGGGGCAGAACTGCCTGAGCCTGACGGCAGCGGGCGGCAGATCGTCGTATGCCCGAAATGCGGCAAGAGAAATCTTGTGGAAAAATATAGTAAATGACATAAGGTCATATCGCTTAAACGCCGCAGCGATCAGCCTTTAGTAAACATCAGCAAGAGTCGGCTTATCCATAGCGATCCGCCTTAAAATCCAGACAAGATCCATAGATCCTAGCTTTTGCGAACGGATCTTGTGAATTAAAATTGTGGTTATCCCGCTGACACACCACCAAATAAGCGGCTATACAGAACTTAAGGTTCTTGGCGTATGGCGCTCAATTATCCTTTTGTTCATCGCATTTTTAGTTGGTGTGCTAAAGGGATAGTCATATAACAGAATTATAGCGCCTGCTGAGAGATCGGCGGGCGCTTTTATCTGATAAGAGCGGGAGGTGTACTGCGCCTCTGGGCATCAGCGCAATACACATCTGCCACATGAAAAAAAGACCGACTGTTATGCGGAACAGTCGGTCAGCAGATATTCAGTCTTTACCTTTAAGCACGGGTGACAGCGGCTTATAGATAAGCATAGTTACCACCGCGCAGACAACGCCTTTTACGAATGTGAAAGGCAGGTTGAACATGCAAAGTGCCTGAAATGTGGTCTCAACGTTGGAGTTGAGCTGGCGGTACATGCCAAGTATAGCCTCTTCCCCGCCGAAAGCCTTGAAATATATGGGGTAAACGATGAAGTAGTTGAGCGGCAGGCTGATGACTGTGAACACCAGCGCCCCGACAATGCATGCGATAACAGCGTGTTTTCTGGTCTTGTGGTTCTTGTAGATGATACCCGCTGTCAGGCAGAACGCGGCAGATGTCACAAAATCGAAGATATTGCCGATGCCCATAGTCGTGCCCGCGCCTTTTATGATAAGCTGCACGACATTCTTTATCAGGCACACCACCATGCCTTCAACGGGACCCAGCGCAAAGCTCGCCAATAATGAAATGACGTTGGAAAGATCCATCTTGATGAAGCCCGGCATCAGCGGCACGGGAAAATCAAGGTAGTACACCACCGTTGCGATGGCGCTGAGCATAGCCATTACCACCAGTTTGCGGGTGGTGAAAAAAGGTGTTTTCTTTACTGTGACAGTATTTGACATAATTATTCCTCCAAATAAAACATTGATATTCGGGAGAAACGATAGAAGCCCCCAAGCATGCACTCGGGGGCTTTGTTAGCGAAAAATGTCGTTTCTTCCATCCGGACTTTTACCGTCGGTTCGGGGATTTCACCCGATCAGCGCACTTTTGTGCGGTCGAGGACTTACGCGGTCATCAAACCGCGATCACCTCCGGTGTGGAATCGCACCACCCCTGAAACATATTATTTCTCTGTGATATTGGGATATTATTCCTCAGTATCATCGTCAGAGAAGTCGAACTCAAGGCTCTCGCCGCAGTTGGGGCAGTCTATCGAGCCGTTCTCGACCATCTTATCGTCCATAACGATAGTTTCACCGCATGAAGGACATACACACTCATACAGAGTATCGTCATCGAAAACATCGTCATCATCATCGTCGTCCTCATCACCGTAGAACTCCTCATAGAAGTCGTCCTCCAGATCAGACAGATCATCGCTGATGCTGTCAACGACATCAACAGTCTCGTCAGCCAGAACAGTGACATCTTCGATAGCCTTAGCCATCTCCTCCATCAGCTCAGCCATAGCCTTTAAGACCTTGCCCTGATCGGTGCTTTCGTCGATCTTCATGCCTTCCATAAGACCCTTTATATAAGCCGCCTTATTGCTCAGTTCCATATTAGCAACCTCCTGTCCCGAAGAAGTCAGTTAAAATCTTATGCACGCTCCATGTACTCGCAGGTACGTGTGTCGATCCTGATCCTGTCGCCTGTGTTGATGAACAGAGGAACTCTGATCTCAGCGCCTGTCTCAACAGTTGCAGGCTTGGTAGCGTTGGTAGCGGTGTTGCCCTTCTCACCAGGCTCGGTCTCGGTAACTTCCAGATCTACGAAGAAAGGAGGCTCAACGCCGAATACCTGACCCTTGTAGGACAGTATCTTGCAGACCATGTTCTCCTTAACGAATTTGAAGTTATCGGAAAGCTCGCTCTTGTTAACAGGAACAAGCTCGTAAGTCTCGGAATCCATGAAATAATACAGATCGCCGTCGCTGTAAGAATACTCCATATCCTTTCTCTCAACGTAAGCAGTCGGGAACTTTGCAGTTGGGTTGTAGGTCTTTTCATTGATTGAACCTGTGATAACGTTCTTTACCTTAGCTCTTACAAACGCTGCGCCCTTGCCCGGTTTTACGTGCTGGAACTCAACTATCTGCATTACGTTGCCGTCCTCCTCGAACGTCATACCATTTCTGAAATCGCCTGCTGTTACCATATTTTAGTACCTCCATAATATTCTCAAAAATTTCCTGTCCAAATCGAATTTGCACATTTACATATGATAATCATACCACATTTTCCTTTACATTTCAAGTCTTTTAAAAAACTTTTTAAAAATTATTATTATTCTTTTCGTCAGTCGGGGGGAAATTCCCCATGATAGACACTTTCACGGTTAAAGGCAATACAACTTTTTGTGAAAAAGGGAAAAGATTATTAATATTTGAATATACCTCTTTAATTTGAAAGTCAAGTGTGCTATAATAATATCTGTGAGATCAAAAATAGTGCTGAAATATGGAGTTCTGACGCTCTTTCCCCCGCCTGCGGCGGGGGAAAGATAACATCAACTCAGTTTTTCCTCATTGATAAAGGTATTTTGCAGTGGTGTGCTAAAGGGATAGTCATAAATAATATTATTGGTAAACGGAGGATCATTACATGAACATTGCAGTTGCTCAGTCGGGCGGACCTACATGCGCCATCAACGCTTCTCTGGTGGGGGTTTTCAAAGAGGCACTGAAAACGCCTGAGATAGATGCTGTTTTCGGCTCTATCAACGGTATCGAAGGCATGATAAAGGACGAGCTTATGGATCTGAAGCTGGTCATACGCACCAACGAGGACATGGAACTTCTCAGGCAGACCCCATCGACTGTTCTGGGTTCGTGCAGGTACAAGCTGCCCGCAGTTGAAACAGACGATGAAGTTTACAAGAAGATACACGAGAACCTCACCAAGCACCGCATCGAGGCGTTCTTCTACATCGGCGGCAACGATTCGATGGACACGGTGGACAAGCTGTCGGCTTATCTCAAATCGGTGGGTTCTGATATAAAGGTCATCGGCATACCAAAGACCATCGACAACGACCTGCCTGTTACCGACCACACACCCGGTTTCGGTTCGGCGGCTAAGTACGTGGCGGCTACTGTTCAGGAGATAATCCGCGACAGTTCGGTTTATTCGATAGAATCAGTCACCATAGTTGAGATAATGGGCAGACATGCGGGCTGGCTGACGGCTTCGACCTGTGTTTTAAGGGCGAATGACGAGATAGCGCCTCACCTTATCTACCTGCCCGAGTGCAATTTCTCGGCTGAGAAGTTTTTAGAAGATGTTCGCAGTATGCAGGCTAAGCACAAGGCGGTCATCGTAGCTGTGTCGGAGGGTGTTAAGCTCCCGCAGGACAGCAAAAGACCCGTGGCAGTGGACAATTTCGGTCACGAATACCTTTCGGGCATCGGCAAGAGCCTTGAACAGCTGGTCAAAGACCACATCGGGTGCAAGGTGCGTTCGATAGAACTGAACGTTATGCAGCGCTGTTCATCGCACATCTGCTCGAAAACCGACATTGATGAGGCTGAGCTTATCGGCAGTGAGGGCGTAAAGCGCGCACTGGCGGGCGAAACGGGCAGGATGATGGTCTACAAGCGCCTGAGCGATGTACCTTACGTTATCACTATTGAGAGCGCTGAGGCTTCTGCAGTGGCAAACAAGGAAAAATTCTTCCCGCGCCGCTGGATAAACGATGCGCAGAACGACATTCTGCCCGAAGCGGAGAAGTACTTCCTGCCGCTGATACAGGGCGAAGTAAAGATCGCCATGAAGAACGGCATGCCTGTTCATTTCAAGCTGAAATAAAGATCGGATATAAAATCATGCCCCTGAGTGCTGCGGTGAACGCTCAGGGGTATTTCTTATTATGGTTATCACGCCTGCGGCGAGAGAAATATATACAACGCTTAATTATCCTTTTGTTTACCGCATTTTCAGCCGTTATGCTAAAGGGATGATTTATAGCAAACCGCCCCGAAAAGCATAGTTCGAGGCGGTAATGATGCCGTTTTACGGACATTTTATATGCAGATAAGTTCTTTTTCTGCGAGGGTCATGTTCTCACAGCCGCCTGCTTTGACGATGACGAAATCCTCTATGCGCACGCCGAATTCACTTTCAAGGTAGATGCCCGGCTCAACGGTTATGATGGAATTTTCTGGCAGAACGAACTTTGATGACGGTGAAGCGTAGGGCTGTTCATGTATCTCCATGCCGACACCGTGACCGAGCGAGTGTCCGAAAGCGTCGCCATAGCCTTCTGCGGCGATGAGATCTCTTGCGGCGGCATCGAGGTCTTTGCCCGAAATGCCTGCTTTTACCGCATCAAGTCCCGCCTGCTGTGCGCGGAGAACTATGTCATAGACTTTGCGCATTTTCTCGGTAGGTTCACCGACGCAGACAGTTCTGGTCATATCGCTGTGGTAGCCGTCAACGACTGCGCCGAAATCCATCAGCACGAACTCGCCGCTCTGCACCTTTCTTTCGGAAGGCACACCATGCGGCAGAGAGGTATTCGGTCCGCTGAGGGCGATGGTATCGAAGCTGAGGGCTTCTGCGCCGTGTGACAGCATGTAGTAGTCAAGTTCCAGCTGTATCTCCTTTTCAGTCCTGCCGACCTTGATGAAATTCAGCATATGCTCCAGCCCTGCCTCAGCTATGCGCTGGGCGGCAATCATCTTATCGGTCTCGTCAGAGGTCTTGACCATTCTCAGCTGACGAATGATGACCCCGAATTTTCCGTCTGCGGGTATCTCGGCTTTCAACTGTTTGCGGTAGACGGCGAGGTCGCTGACGGTGCAGGTCTGGCTGTCTATGGCGATGGTCTTTGCGCCGTGTTTTTCGATAAGCTCATTCAGCTGGGCATATTTTCCAGCGCCGCTCTCTTCCAGCAGAACAGTGCAGTCCCTGACGGTATTTCTCGCCTTTTCGATATAGCGGAAGTCGATTATAAGATAGCTCTCCTCAGGGAAAACAAGGACAGTACCCGCGCTTGACTTCATGCCTGTGAAGTAGCGTCTGTTGACTTCATCTGTGATGATGCCGCAGTCAGCGGCTTCTTTTATGCGCGACTGTAATTTTTCAAGCCTGTTCATTTTCCTCACTCGCTTTCCATCTGTAATTGAGGGCATCTACTGCCATAAGGTAGCTGTACTTGCCAAAGCCGCTTATCTGACCCACACATACAGGTGCGATGACGCTTTTCTCGCGGAACTCGTCGCGGGCATGGATATTGCTGAGGTGGACTTCCACAACGGGTATCTTGATGGCGGCGATAGCATCTCTTATTGCGTAGCTGTAATGGGTATAAGCGCCCGCATTCAGCACAACGCCGTCAAACTTTTTACGCGCCAGGTGGAGTTCGTCGATGATCTCGCCCTCGTGGTTCGACTGAAATACCTCGCAGTGAATGCCGCAGCCCAGTGCGTGGGAAACTATCTCGTCATTGATGCTCTCAAAGGTATCCGTACCGTAGACACCCGGTTCTCTTTCGCCCAGAAGATTGAGGTTAGGACCGTGGATAACAAGTATTTTTTTCATATATATCACCTTTCTGTGGTTATAATATTCGGTCTCATAGGAGCTGTTTTTCATCAAAACAAGGCGGAACGATGCTGACATCGCCCGCCTGATCTTTTATGCCAATGCTTTGAGAGAGTACTTTTCGGTATACTCTTTCAGCTTATTCTCATACACCGCTGTGCCGTGCTTATGCAGGTCATCGAGGTATTCGTGCTTTTTAAGGGTCTCGTACTGCTGTTTTGAGGAGATGAGGTACACCGCGATATTCGAGCAGTGGTCGGATATTCTCTCGACATTGGTGAGAATATCGAGGAAATGGATACCCACATCAATAGCGCACAGACCTTTCTTTGAGCGGTCGATATGCACCGCTTTGAGTTCTTCCACCAGACGGTCTACCACCTCTTCGAGGGGTTCTATCTCGGTGAGGACGGTCATATCCATAGTTTTTGTGGCTTCTATCGCAAGGTCGATTATCTCGGCGATAGCGCTGTTCACGACTTCGAGTTCACTGTTGGCGCGGTCGGAAAATCTTGCTTCCTCTTCATAGAGAACGCCCGCAGTTTCGCTGATATTCACCGAATAGTCGCCTATACGCTCAAACTCGCTTATCAGGTGGAACAGCGTGGTGACCATGCGTCCCTCGTCCTCGTTCAAGCCGCAGTCATTGAGTTTGATAAGGTACTGACCGACTCTGTCCTCCAGTCTGTCCAGCAATTCCTCACGCTCATTGATTTTCTCGACCTCTTTGAGGTCATATTTATCGAACAGTCCGCAGACTGCCTCGAAATTCTTCTTTGCATAAATGCCCATCTGCACGACAGCTTCTTTGCACTGTGCGATAGCCACGTTGGGGGTGACGAGAAAGCGCTCGTCCAGAAGGTCTTCCTTTGAGAAAACGTCCTCTTCCTCCCCGGGCTTATCACGTACAGTGATGCAGGCAAGTTTTTCAAGCAGACCTGCAAAGGGTATGAAGATGGCTGTAACAGTCACGTTGAATATGGTGTGGAAATTCGCTATATCGCCGTCATCGAAGCCCTTGTCCCAGAACGGCCAGCCGATAGTGAACTGAACGGTATATATAACTATGAGGAACAGTATAGTACCGATGAGGTTGAAGTAGAAGTGCAGCAGCGCCGCCCTCTTGGCGTTCTTTGAGGATTTCAGCGACGAAAGCAGAGGTGTTGCGCATGTGCCTATGTTCGTGCCCATGATTATCGGGAATGCCGACGCGAAAAGCACCGCACCGCCCGAACTGCTTGCTATCATCTGGAGTATTCCGACTGCCGCCGCAGAGGACTGTGTGCATATCGTTACAATGATGCCTACCAGTATACCCAGCACAGGGTTCTGTAAAAATCCGAATATCGTCTTTACTGTTTCGGGTTCTTTGAACAGTGGTCCTATGGCGTTCTTCATCGTGGTTATTCCCGTGAAAAGTATCGCCACGCCCAGCAGTATCTCGCCGATGGTCTTGTACTTGTTCTTCTTCGAGAACATTATTATGCCCATGCCCGCAATGGCGAGCAGCGCTGACAGATTAACGGGATTTATCAGATTTATCAGAAAATTATCCGACTCGCCCACACTTGCGAGCCTCAGTATATGCGCCGTCATCGTAGTACCGATGTTTGCGCCCATTATTATTCCCACAGCGCCCCTCAGTTTCAGAAGTCCTGCATTGACAAGACCTATCACTATTACGGTAGTAGCCGTTGAGGACTGCACCGCCGCCGTCACGATAGCACCGAACAGCACGCTTGTGAAGATGTTGCCCGAAACTTTGGCAAGCACCTTCTCCATGAGACCGCCCGCTGTCTTTTCAAGACCCGAACTGAGTGTGTTCATACCGAACATGAACATTGAAAGACCGCCCAAAGCGACCAGCACACTGAATAGATTTGACATTTTTTCCTACTCCTTGATTACTTTCCTCCTGACAGCCCCCTGACTGTCTTATTCTTTTGACCTTATTATACTCTCACACCATAAATTATAACTTAAAATCAAACTCTTGTCAATTGTCTGCACTTTAGAATGGAAGGCGGCTAATTCGGTTTAAACTTATTTATCATGTACAATTGCGGTACTTGCTGCAATCATTAGCGCATGAAGCGCTGTTCCGAACGGCATGAGTGCGGGCGCATCGGCTAAAAAAGGCGCATTAACGGTGCGTATTTCGCCGCCGTACCATACTGATTTGTATGTGAGATGACAGAAAATGTCTGTTTTTTTGCATTGTGCGGGAGCGTTTAAAAGCGGCTGACTGAGGGAAGAAAAAATTATGTGATCATCCCATGTTATATCGGGAATTGAATACAGCTGGCGGTTATCTTTCCCCCGCCTGCGGCGGGGAAAGATAACACAGTCTGTCGCAAAAGTCTACCCGAAAGGGTAGGCTTTTTTGAATAAGTGTGGTATAATAAAGAGGGGTGAAAAAGATGCTGGAA
>NZ_CACWPP010000096.1 GCF_902762735.1 uncultured Ruminococcus sp. | reverse complement strand
TTTACTTGTTTTTTTGCTGTTTTTGACAGATATTGGCTGTTCACAGCATGATTTAACCCCATATCCGAGGAGGATATGGGGTTTTGAGACAGACTGAACCGACTCCGCTATATGGCGGAGTCGGTCGATAGCTTTAGCTTATTTGTTTTAAGGCAATTAGCTTACGGTCACATAGAATGCATGCTTGAATACATCAGCCTTTACCCACTCGCCGTTTACCTTAGCCAGAACGACCAGTCTGTAAGTGCCGTTGGCAACCTGAGGAGAAGTCCAGGTGTGTACACTTGCATCTACCTGCTTCTTTACTACCCACTTGTTAGCCTGATATACGCCGATGCCGTACTTCTCAGCGCCTTCAACTGCGTTCCACTTGAAACCTATCTTGTGATCCTTTACCTGAGTCTGAACAACAGGATAGAGGTTAGTGTTTGTCGAAGCCTGTTTAGGTGTTACGGTAACAGCCTTTGAGTAATCCTGATACCAGCTGCCGTCGAACTGTGCAACAACTGCTACCTGATAGCTTGTGCCTGCGGTAAGACCGCTCAGTACATAAGATGTGCTTGTAGTCTCGCCTGCGATCTGCCAGCTGCCGTTTCTGTTTACAGCTACGCCGTACTTTTCAGCGTTGCTTACAGCGTTCCACTTCAGTGTAACAGAACCTTCACCTGCGGTGTAGGAAACAGAAGGTGTGCTTACGCCCAGTGCGGGGATCACCCAAGAGTTAGCCTGTACTTCGGTGTACTTGCCGTTGGACAGAGTGTAGTACTTGCCGTCAGAACCGATGTAATACTCGCTGTTGCCGGGCTGTGTTGCAGTAGCCGACTTAGCTGCTACCTTAGTGTAGGTAACTTCAGTCTGACCGCCCTGCTGACTGGTAGAAGTGCTGCCGTTAACAGTGGTGTTAGCATCCATAGCGCCGCCGTATACTGCGAAGTAAGAGGACAGCTTGGAAGTATCAGTTATCAGCTGATAATCGCCCGAAGGAATGTAGCAAACAGAAGAATTGGTATCGAAGTTTGCATACTGGCAATCGGTGTTTACCTTAGTGGACTTGCTGGATACTACTGTACCGTTCATATCGCCCTTGCAGCCGTTCAGAACGTCGTTGTAGCTCTTTACTGCGCCCAGTTTTACCTGCATCGGGTTCTTGCAGTTCTCGAAGAGGTTGTACTCAGAGAAGATGTAAGCATTTGCTCTGGGGTTCATGCAGTAGCTTGTCTGACCGCTGAATATGTTGTTGTACATGTGGATATTAGCCTGACGAGCCAGAGGTCCTCTGGATTCGCACTTGTTCCAGTAGTTGTGGTGGTAAGTCAGGTGGAACTGGAGGTTGCTGTCAGAAGCACCTACCAGGTTAGTCTTGTGGTAGCCCTCATAGTAGCAATAGCTGTTGGTGAAGTACAGACCGCGCTTGAAATCGCATGCGCCGTCGCCGCCTGCCTTATCAGACTCAGCAGGGTTGGAGATCTTAGGAGCATAGAACTCGCAGTTGTGAACCCAGCATCTCTCAACAGGTGCAGACAGTTTCGAGCTTTCCTGAACGCCTTCCATACCTACGCAGTCCTCGGGAACGTTCTTGAACGCGATGTTCTTGATCTCGAAGCTCTTGCCGAAGTCAGGTGCTGCGGACTCAGCCATGAAGTGGAAGCCCCAGCCGTTAACGGTAGCGTCAGTACCGATACCCTCGATGGTTATATCCTTACCTGACTTCATTCTTGCCATGTAGCCGTTGTCGCCAACGCTGCCGCCGAAGTCGGTGGAGTCATAAGCAGTCAGACCAGAAGGAGCCTTAACATCGCCAACGATACGGATTACCAGAGGAGTGCCGTCCTGTGCCAGCTTCTTGATGATGCCTGCATTGGAGTTAGGCTTTGTGCTGCCGTTGGAGGTCTTGCCGCCGCCTATATCCTGACCTGCGGAGTTAAGTATGTTACCGATACCTGTAACGGTAGTGCCGTCCTTAGAAGTAACAGTTACCTTATCCTTGTTGTCGTTTGTTACATAGATGACCTTAGCGTTCGCTTTCAGTGTACCGTCATCGTTGTATGCGCCGACACCTGCTGTATAGTTGAAGTGTGCATAACCCGAACGATCCTGAGCGTTAACTTCCAGACCGCTCTGAGTGATGGTGCCCTTAGAAGTATTTACAGAGAGTGAATACTTACCTGCGGGTACACCGGGTATATCAATTCTTACACCGTTGGAGCTGTCGCGTACCAGATAAGTCAGGTCATCGCCCTTGAGGCTGCCTGATACAGGACCTGAGTAGGAAACGCCTGTAACATCGCTGTCCTTCATGCCCGAGAGTACCATGTACAGAGTCTCGTTCCAGCCGCCTGCGCTAACTATCTTAACGCCGTTGATGTTTATGTTGCTTGAGCTGCTGCCCTGTGAGCTGGAAGAACTGTCGTTATTGGAGCTTGTTGAGCTTGTGCTGCTTGTGCTGATGGGGTCGCTTGGCTGTACATAGCTGCTGCCGCCCGAAGTACCCAGTGACATATAGAACAGATTAGCTACATCAGCCTTAGTCAGAGTGTGGCTGCCTGCCGATACAGATGTGGTCAGCACACCGTTGGAAGCGGTCAGCTTATTGCCGTCCAGCTTGATATTGCCTGTGCTCTCGCCGAATACCAGTGTCAGTGTACCTGCTGAAGGTGCATTGAAAGAAATGCTGGTAGCGCTTTCCATTTTGAGGCACTGTGTCAGGGTCTTTCCGCCGTAGTTAACTGAACCCTTTGAAGTGGACAGATTGCCTGTGATGGAGAAGAAGCTGCTGGAAGTGCCGTTAGCAGTGAAGTCCTGAACATAAGTTGCAGAAGAGGACGAAGAGCCCTGTGAGCTGCTGGAAGAATCAGGCTTGGAGCTGCTGCTGCTCGAAGAATCAGGCTTAGAGCTGCTGGAAGAATCGGGCTGAGAGCTGCTGCTGCTCGAAGAAGGAGTTGTAGAGTCGGAGAAGCCCGAGCCGATAGCCTTGATGGAATCCTTGTAAGATTTCAGTGCAGACTTCAGTGCGGTATTTACTGCATAGCTCTCGTCATCAACGGAGTTATTGAAAGTCCACTTGAAATCGCCGCCCTGAACACGGCCTGCGTTAGCCTTTACAGTCTCAACAGCAGCCTCAGGGGACTGTGCTGTGTAGCTGTACATAACGCTGGAAGTATCGAAGTTGTTATATGTAGAACCGCCCTGCTTTGCCTTTACGGAAGAAGGAACCTTCTCAGTCTTGCTGCTTGCCTCGTAAGCGTCAAAGTTGGTGGAGTCTTTCTGATAAGTTACATAGCCCTTAGTCTTGTCACCTGTAACGGTGTTGTTATAGGACTTGATTATACCGCCGTTCTCGCCCGAGAATGTGCCGCCTGTTGCATCATCTGAACCCTGCTTGGAAATGAGCATGGGGTACTTGCAGTTACGGAAGTAGTTATTCTCAACGAATGCAGAAGCGCCCAGTGTAACGCCTACGCCGTACTTGGAGTTGCCGTCGAAGTAGTTGTTATAGATATGTACCGAGCAAGTTCTTATTCTGGGGTGACGTGAATCGGAGTGGTCATACCAGTTGTGGTGATATGTGATATAGTTCTCGGTAGTTTCAGACTTCATGCCCTGCAGGTTGCATTTTCCGGAATCCCAGAAGTGGTTGTAGGAATGAGTGATGTAGGTAGAAGTCTTGGTATCCAGTGCGCCGTCGCCCTTAGCCTGGTCAGCATCGGAACCTGCGTCGCCGTAGAACATATCGCAGTGGTGTACCCAAACGTGGTCATTCTTCTGCTGGAGACCTACGTTATCGCCCTCAGAGCTGTTGCAGTTCATAAAACCGAGGTTTCTTACTTCAACGTTAGAGGAGTTCTTTATAACGCAGCCGAAGCCGTTGAATGTAGCATCTGTGCCGATACCCTCGATAGTCAGACCGCAGGTAACGGTATCAACATACAGGTCGCCGCTGGAAAGAGTGCTTGGGTCGGTGATGTTGCCGATGAAACGGATACAAACAGGACCGCACTTGGTATTGCTCTTCAGATTTGTGATGATGTTCTGTACGCCCTTGATAGAAGTGGAAGTACCGCTCTTGTTAGGCAGTGTAACTGTTACGCTGTCCTTATTGGCGTTGGTAACATATACAACTGTTGCATTGGACTTCAGTGTACCGTCGTTGTTGTAAGCACCCGATGCCGAACCATTTACGAATGCAAAGCCCGAACGGTCATGTGCGATGGTGGATACATTTACGGAAGCTGCCTTAGAAGTATCTTCCTTGCCGCTGATGATAGGAACTATCTTCAGTGTGTGGCTGCCTGCTTTGAGACCCAGTGCATCTGCGCGGAAGCAAGAAGCGTACTGACGGATCAGCATGCTGTCTATCTTGTTGCCGTCTGCATATACGTTGTAGCCGGAAGCGCCCGAAACAGCCTTCCACTCAGCGTAAGCGCCCTCAGCATAGCCTGCTGATGCTGTAACAGAAACTGTCGAGGTGCTTTCTGCGTTTGCGATTATGCCTGCTGTCCAGAAAGGAACTGCCGCATAGTTCAGTCCGCCTGCACCGAATGATGTTGCAACAGCCGCTGTTGCCATTAATGTTGCCATTGTCTTTTTCATAACATTAGCTTTCATAGTGATCATTCTCCTTTTAAATTTACCAACCAGCCCATAGCTGTTATCCTTCTCTGACAAGCCTTGCTTATCTGAGCTTTGCTTGTCTTTCTTTTTCCTTGCTTTAATTATATACCTTAACTATTTATTTTTCCATGTAAAAAACAGCACTAATTATTCAAAAAATGTATCTTTTTAGCATTTTTGCTAAAAACGAACAACTATCTGGAATAAAATTAACATATGCATCATTAAATATATTTATCATTTGCACAATGCCTTTATTTATGGGGCTTGTGAACTATTTCATCTAATTATATTAACGAATATTAAAATAATTAACGTTTTTCGTTCTGTTTACGATGTGATAAAGAAAGTAAATACAATTCTTCACAAGCTGATGGACATCGCGGATATTATTATACAGGTGTCGCATTTGCAGACTGCTTTTCAAGCCGCTATCAGGAGATACTTTATTAATAAAGTTCTTCCCTGCGCCGACGTTGAGCAAAATGAATACCTACATCTTTTAATTTCGCACATCAGATCTTTGTTAAATATGATATATCGCCCGATGACCATAATTATAATAGTATAACGAGTTGATCGTTTACTTCTTACGGCACTGCTGTGTGCAGAAGTTACAGCTCCGCCGTGAGACTTATGCACACTGCCGCCCGAAACGGTGCAGGCATACTTTTATATACAGCAAGCTGTCAGTGTGCGGGGAATGCTCTGCTTTTTTTATGCCTTTTTGACTATATTCGCCCCGCATTTAACACCGAAATATTGTCTTTAAAGATAAAATTCAGCCCGAGATAAAAAAATTACGAAAAAACTATTGATTATCCCGCGCATTTATGCTATAACAATATAGTGAAGTCCTGTCTACGGCACGGGCTTTGCATACATATCTTTCACGCTAAAAATTTTATCATATATATGAGGTGTTTATTATGAAAAAGATCATTTCAGGCAAGGTAAGAGAAGTTTATGAGACCGACGAGGGAAATCTTGTAATGGTAACTACCGACAGGATCTCCGCTTTTGATGTTATCCTTAACTCGACCGTTCCCAACAAGGGCAAGGCACTCAACCAGATCTCACTGTACTGGTTCGACCTGACTAAGGATATTATACCAAACCACGTTATCTCTTCCGACCTTGCTGATATGCCCAACCTTTTCGCATATGACAAGGCGAATTATGAGGGCAGGACCATCCTCACAAAGAAACTGAAAATGCTGCCTTATGAGTTCATTGTAAGAGGATACATGTTCGGCAGTATGTGGGCTGAGTATAAGGAGAGCAAGACTTTCTGCGGCAAGCCTGTTGAGGGCGAATATGTGCAGGCACAGAAGCTCGCTGAGCCGATAGTTACTCCTTCTGTAAAGAACAACGAGGGTCACGACGAGAACATCACAATGGACAGGCTGAGAGCTGAACTGGGCGCTGAGGAAGCTGACAGGATCGCTGACATCTGTGTAAAGATCTACAACAAGTGCTATGATGATGCTAAGGCTAAGGGTCTTATCATCGCTGACACAAAGTTTGAATTCGGTTATGACGAGAACGGCGTTCTGACACTGGGCGACGAGGTAATGACTCCCGATTCAAGCCGTTTCTGGGCTGCTGATGACTACAAGACAGGCGTTTCTCCGAGATCTTACGACAAGCAGTTTGTTCGTGACTGGCTCATCGAGAACAAGCTCAACGGTGTTACACCTGCACCTGAGCTTCCTGCTGAGATCGTTGAGAACACTGCAAAGCTCTACAAGGAGTGTTTCACCAAGATCACGGGTAAGGCAGATTATTGATCTCCATATAATTTTTTCGGCAGACGGCTTTTGGGCTGTCTGCCATTTTTGTTGTTCAAGATACTCAATATGGTGCCAATATGCTGCCGCAAATCAATTGATTATGTGGTTATCCCTTTAGCACACCAACTAAAAATGCGGTGAACAAAAGGATAATTGAGCGCCATACGCCAACCACTTTTAGTTCTGTATAGCCGCTGTTTTTGTGGTGTGTCAGCGGGATAACCACAATTGATTATGTTCATATTAAGATTTTTTAGGAAAATCATTAAAGTAATATAATAAAATTTTGAATATTATTAAGTACTTTTTAAAAAAATATGTGTTATAATATACATATCTGATATTGACCGATAGAGGTGAATAACATTACAGTTACTTATTTTATAGGAGGAACACTACATGAGAGGAAAAAAGATACTATCCGTGCTGGTATCGGCTGCGATGCTGGGCAGCACATCAGGGCTTTCAGCTTTTGCAGAAAGCACAGACGAAGCACCTGCAAAAAAGACATTCAACTACGTGGCGCTGGGTGACAGTGTTGCGGCAGGCTATGAGCTTGAACCTGAAGGCGGTCTCCTCAACGACCGCGGATTGGTAATAACCGATGAACTGCTTGCTGACCCTGTAAAAGCTGCTTATCCCCAGGTATTAACAAACTATCTTACTGAACTTGGCAAGCAGTATGGCGTTGAGGTAAAGGGTACTAATCTCTCAGCCACTGCTTTCCGTGCTGAAGATGTGGAGCTCACCATCAAAGATCCCAAATACAGAAATCCGATGGCCAAAAGTATTCTGGAATCTTTCTATCAGGTCGATACAAATGCCATCTATTCACCTTATTATGATTATTTCAACGACTATCTGAAAGAGGCTGATCTGGTAAGCATACAGCTGGGCGGTAATGACATTACTATGAATCTTATGTTTGATATGATGAACAGTACGAACCCGATAATACAGGGGATAGGTTTTACGGGGGCATTTATTGCTTTTGGATTTACTCCATCTGATGCTGTTGCAACAGGCATCGGCGTTATGACTGCCGCCAAAGACAATATCACAGCCGACTCTTTTCTGGAAGCTGCAAACTATATGCAGAGCTTCTCTGACAAAATTGATGGTCTTACCGAAAGATCATATGAGAATGTCAAGTCCCTCATTAACACCGTCAAGGAGATAAACGGCAATGCCGACATAGCTGTTGTAAGCATGTACAACCCGTTTGCCAACGATTACGATGAGCAGAAACTGTTTGATAAGTTCAATGAGGTACTTGAACCGATTTTTGCACAAGCCGCAGAAATAGCCGCTCAGAACGAAGGTCAAGCTGACAATGACGGCGAACCGACCGATGAATTTATAGATACTCTCAGCGAGAAAGCAGAGCAGGTAACTGAAATGAATAATGCGCCTGACGCTCCGGGCAGTGCAGAGCTTGCTGATGAGATATTGGAGCAAACAGAGAACGCCAAGTCGATAGACGAGCTGATGGATAATATTGATGAGATCACCACAGGCGATGAGTACGATAGTATTCCCGAACCACTGAAAAAGCTCCTCAGCAAGTTCGGCAGTGTGGAAGAACTCAAGGCTTTCATAAACATGCTCCGCAGCGGCGGCAACATTGGTGAGCTTACAGATATTCCCGAGATCATTAATAACATAAAAAACAATGAAGATGCCAAAAAAGCTATCGTTGAGGAGATACTGACCCCCATAGCACTCACTGTCGCAGCCGATATAATCGACCCGAAGGTAAAGGCACTGAATGAAAAGCTGAAAACTGCCGCTGAGGAGACAGGCGCTGTCTATGTTGATGTTTACAACATCACACCCGAAAACGACTTTGACCCTCACCCTAAGGCACAGGGTCATAAGGATATAGCTGATATAATGTTCAGAGAACTTTCAGACCTGATAGCTGAAAGAATGGGCGGAGATGACATCACCACTGACGATGATGACCAGACATCGGGCGATCAGGACGTATCTGACAGCAGAGCTGTCGGCGATGTAAACGGTGACGGCAAGGTAAATGTTACCGATATTGTGCTGACTGCTTCCCATGTAAAGAGCATAAAAGCGCTGAACGAAGAGAACATCAAATATGCTGATGCAAACCACAACGGCAAGATCGAAGTGACCGACATTGTACTGATAGCGGCACATGTCAAGGGCATAAAGCCGCTCAAATAAGACAAAATAACGATATTTATACGCCCGCAGAGAAAGACCTCTGCGGGCGTTTTTTTGTGCTTCTGCCCAACATTCAGCCGTGAGGACGATACACAGACATATTTTGAGACCGCAAAAAAGCCGCTCCGTGTTTTCCTACGGCTCATTGGTATCCATCGCAGGCATGGTCATTACGCCAAACGCAGATACATTTCCCACTTTATAATTTCCGCCGAGCGCTCTGCTTTCTTTATCTTCAGCAGGTATCTCTATCCTGACATTTTCGTTACCGTCCACAGAGATAATATCTGCATTTTGCTTATAATCAGGCTTTATGGGCGCATGACCGTCAGCCGTTGGTGCTTGTCTGCGGACCTGTGTAAGCCGACAAGGCGAAGGGTCATTATTTGCATATATGACAGGCATTTTTATCACACCTGAAAAAATAATATCTGACGTTTTCTGTAAATAATACCACCGCCTTACCGATATGGGTGCAGCACTGAATATTTTTTGCAACAATTTCAGTTCATCGCAAAATAATTCCGATCGCTCCCATTCAGGAACGTCGCTGAATGCCGTTCACGCATCATTTAACATCAAAACACCCGAGGAAACGCATATCCATACTGCTGTTTTCAGCCAGCTTGCTGTACTGACTGTAAGAACAGCCCGCACATTCTATCACATAAGCATACTCGCCCAGTTGAGTTTTCAGAGGTCTGTCATGTACAGCCACCAGTTTTATACCCATCGACTTGATGTCAGACATAATGCCGCTCAGCAGTTCGGCTTTTCCGCTTGCGATGAAAGCGGTGCGTCCTGCATCGGCAGTTGCGGGCTGCTGCATAGAAAGCACGTAGAAGCGTGTCTTGTTGCTGTCATTGTTCTGTATGGCGGCGGCGGAGACCTCCAGCCCGTAAACATCGGCACATGCCGCAGATGCTATCGCCGCACAGGACTTGTCACCTTTCTCAGACACCATCTTTGCGCCCTCAGCGGTGCTTGAAACTTCTATGACCTCAGCATCGGGCAGATTTTTTTCCAGCCATTCCTTACCCTGTGCTATTCCCTGTTTGTGCGAATACACTGTCTTTATATCACTTAATTCAGTGCCTTTTATCGTCAGCAAATTCTGGTTTATCGGCAGTTCGACCTCACCCACCACAGATGCATCTGCCTGAGATATGAGAATATCCACATAATCTGTCACTGCGCCGCCTATGGTATTCTCCTGCGGGATCACCGCATAATTGCTCTTGCCTTCTGCCAGCGCTGCCACTGCATCGGTGACGGTCTCATATGGTTCATAGCCGCCCTTTCCGCCGAAGAATTTCCCGCATGCCTCCTGCGTATATGTACCTTCGGGACCGAGATAGCTGACCACAGCGGCATCAGCCTGAATATCTGCCGTAACTGCTGTTTTTTCAGCAGACGAAGAGTTTTTCTTTACTACATTTTCGGCATTCTTCCTTACGCCGCAGCCTGTCATAAGCAGGACAGCAGCTACCATAATAACATTGATACGTGTTTTCAACATTTTTACCCACCATACTTTATTATGACTATCCCTTTAGCACACCAACTAAAAATGCTTTGAACAAAAGGATAACCTAGCGCCACACGCCAAGGGCCCTAAGTTCTGTACAGCCGCTGTTTTTGTGGTGTGTCAGCGGGATAACCACATACTTTATTATAATATACAGTGCTTAAAGCACCGTGTTATATTATATCACAACGTACCGATGCCGTCAATCACATTTATGCATGACGTTAACTGACAAAAGGCTGCAATATCACCACAGTTTGCAGCCTAAGCTACACTTTCATGCACATATGTAGCTTTTGCTACATACTGCAAATATCTGAATATTGAAACATGCGCGGATACGTGGTATCATATAGACACAGCAAGGGAAACAAGTCCCACGAAAAACTATCAAAAGGAGTTAAAAAACATGAAAAACACAGTTAACACAAACAGGAAAGCAAAGGCAAACACCAAGAAGAACGAAAAGGCAATAATAGCGGCGGCAGCAGCGATCGCGGCAGTATTTACCATGACAGCGGGCATCGCACTGACGGCATTGATAATGTCGCCTTCAAAGAGTGAAGTTCAGAGGACGGCATTATCCGCAGCGACAGTACAGACCCCTGCCGACAATATCAGAAATTCGGCAGAGACCGAAACTCGGAAGACAGATGATGCGAAAAGCATGGCAGTTGAACAGACCGCACAGGCAGCACAGCAGTCTGCGCCTGTTGTTCAGCAGAGTGCGCAGACAGTACAGCAGTCTGCACCTGCTGTTCAGCAGAGTGCGCCCGCATCACAGCAGTCTGCACCTGCTGTTGAACAGTCAGCGCCCGCAGTACAGCAGTCTGCACCTGTTGTTGAACAGACCGCGCAGGCAGTAAAGCAGTCTGCGCCTGCTGTTGAAAAGTCAGCGCCCGCAGTAAAGCAGTCTGCGCCTGTTGTTGAACAGACCGCGCAGGCAGTACAGCAGTCTGCGCCTGTTGTTGAACAGTCAGCGCCCGCAGTACAGCAGTCTGCACCTGCTGTTGAAAAGTCAGCGCCCGCAGTAAAGCAGTCTGCGCCTGCTGTTCAGAAGAGTGCGCCGCTCTATATACCGCAGGGCGAGGTAAACGACTGGAAGATACACAATGCAAAGGACGGCTTCCCTATCGGCGACTATTTCGGCAAGAACAATGCAAATAATATACTGAACGTTGTGAAACTCAGCGATGCTGACTACATCATAACCGTCACCGTTCCCACAGGAGACAACACCGCTTTTGTTTACAACATAAAGGCATCTGTAAACGGTGCAAAGATGTATTACAGCGGCGCTGCAAAGAACGCAGTGACATATGATGCAAACGGGAACATCATCACAAGCACCTTGATAGACTGCGCACACAGCGGCACTCTTGATGCTTCCGATGCAGGCTACACATGGGCAGATACCGAAGGCACTACCGTTTTCGTTCCGTGGATAGGCTTCTGACATATGATAAAAGACCTCCTTTAAACTGCAAGATCCCAATTTGGCTGTGTATTGTTCCCCCGCCGAAGGCGGGGGAACAATACGAAAGAACAGCCATTTTGTATCATAAGCAATACACATCAAAATTGGGA
>NZ_CACWPP010000095.1 GCF_902762735.1 uncultured Ruminococcus sp. | reverse complement strand
ACGCACTACCTTCACCGAATAGCCCATGTTTGCCAGCTTTTTGATGTCGTCGGGGATCAGCGCCACGCGGGTCTCGCGCGGGTCGGTCTCGCGGCATACAAGTATTTGTTTCATTTCCCTACTCCTTTCAAGTACAAAAAAATTCCCGAAAACAGCACTAGGCAGCATCGTAAAAACGGTGCTGCCGTGCCTGCGGCAGGTGATATGACATCTGAAATATCCATATCTCTGCCGCTTGTGGAGGCTAATCCCAAGTTTCGGTATTCACAGCGTAAACGCTGTCATTCGCCTTTTCTTCTGCCGATACCTGCCAGCCGATGAGCATATCGGGATGGTCTCCCTTAAAGGGAACTGTCGGCAGAAAACCCATATTTTCGGTATTTTTCATACTAACATCTCCAAATTATACGATGCCCTGTGCGTTCATAGCATCGAGTACCTTCTCGAAGCCTGCTATGTTAGCGCCTACAACATAGTTGCCCTCGAAGCCGTACTTCTTAGCCGCATCGTCTATATTGTGATAGAGGTTTACCATGATGTTCTTGAGCTTTGCATCTACCTCTTCAAATGTCCAGCTCAGACGCTCGCTGTTCTGGGACATCTCCAGTGCGGAAGTTGCAACGCCGCCTGCGTTTGCCGCCTTGCCGGGAATGAACCAAACGCCGTTGTCCTGGAGGTACTTTGTAGCTTTCTCAGTGGTAGGCATGTTAGCGCCCTCGCAAACAGCTGTTACGCCGTTCTCGACCAGCAGAACTGCATCTTCAACATCAAGCTCGTTCTGAGTTGCGCAAGGCAGTGCGATGTCGCACTTGACAGCCCAAACGCCTCTGCCCTCGTGGTACTCGGAATTGGGTCTGTACTTCTTGTACTCGGTAAGTCTTGCTCTGTCAACTTCCTTGATCTGCTTGAGAGCCGCAACATCAATACCCTCAGGGTCATATACCCAGCCTGTGGAGTCAGAGCAGGTAACTACCTTAGCGCCCAGCTGCTGAGCCTTCTGGATAGCGTAGATAGCAACGTTGCCCGCACCCGAAACTACAACAGTCTTGTCTGCGATGTCAGCGCCGTGTGACTTGAACAGCTCTTCAACGATGTACAGCAGACCGTAGCCTGTTGCCTCAGTTCTTGCGAGAGAACCGCCGTAGGTCAGACCCTTGCCTGTCAGCACGCCCTCGAACAGACCTCTGATCTTCTTGTACTGACCGAACATATAGCCGATCTCACGTCCGCCTGTACCGATGTCGCCCGCAGGAACGTCGGTGTCAGCGCCGATGTACTTGCACAGCTCTGTCATAAATGCCTGGCAGAAACGCATAACTTCTCTGTCCGACTTGCCCTTAGGGTCAAAGTCAGAACCGCCCTTGCCGCCGCCGATAGGCAGACCAGTCAGGCTGTTTTTGAAGATCTGCTCAAAGCCCAGGAACTTGATGATGCCCAGATTTACAGATGGGTGAAGTCTCAGACCGCCCTTGTAAGGACCGATAGCGGAGTTGAACTGTACGCGGTAGCCTGTGTTTACGTGAACATCGCCCTTATCGTCGATCCAGGGCACACGGAACTTGATCTGTCTTTCTGGGTTTACCAGTCTTTCGAGAAGCGCATCTCTGCGGAACTTCTCCTCGTTTGCCTCGATTACAACTCTGATGGACTCCAGCACCTCGCGTACTGCCTGGTGGAACTCAGGCTCGCTGGGGTTCTGCTTGATGACCTGTTCGATTATTTCGTCTACATAAGATGACATTTTACTCTACCTCCAAAAAAAATTTCTGCAAAATAAAAAGCAATGACGTACACTTCCAGCTTGAGAAGCGTATCGGCGTCATTGCCTTCACTTGTATATATTCTACAATATCACGGGTGAAAAGTCAATTTATTATATCCTATAAAAATCAGACTTTTCACACGAATATTCAGATGTACATTTTTTTACTCTATAAAACAAAATAACGAGCAAAAGGGGTCGGCTCGGTGTCAGCCTTCCCCTGTCTGCTCGTTTTATTTAAGATGGGTCTTACGCATGTTTAAGTGCATTCAGAGCAGTCAGCCGCCGCCTTTGGCGTGCCGCTCTGCATTTATAATATATCACATTTTGTCAGATGATAATACCTCACAAAACCGACTTTTCATTTAACATATCCGACTATCACTTCTTTATCTCGGACGGCGTTCTGCCTGTTGTCTTTTTAAATACCGATGTGAAGTAATCCACCGACGAGAACCCCAGCATGCTGCTGACTTCGTAGACCTTATACCGCCCCGATGCCAGCAGTTTTTCCGCGTATACCATGCGAAAACGCTTGTAAAGTCCGCCGAATGTAAGCCCTGTTTTCTGCTTGAACATCCTGCCGAAATAGTCTTTGTTGAAGCCGAAGTGGTCTGCCGCATATTCGGTGGTCACGATGGTGTTCTCACAGCCCATCAGAAATTCGGTCAGCCGCTCCTTAAACTTGCTGTCAGCGCATTCCACGCTGTCAAGATACTCCTGCAAAGCCGAAGCATACTCCCCTGTCATAAAGTTCTGACCGATCTGTTCTGCGGCGCGGGTCAGCACCTCTTTCAGCCTTGCGTCGCTTATCGGCTCTGTCAGGTAATCTATCGCGCCCGCGATGAAGCATTTGCGCATATTTTCAAAATCATCACGCGCACCTGCGGCTATACAGACAATGTCCGCGTCAGCGCTTTTCACTGCTGTTATGACATTTTCCGCGTTTATCAGCGGCTGTCGGCTGAAGCACAGCACAAGCTCTGCCTTGCGGGAAACGCAGACATCGTTCAGCGCCTTCATGTCAGAAGTCCTGCCTGTCAGCTCAAAACCGCTCTCGTTCCAGACAGCCAGCTTTTTCAGCCTGTCATATGAGCCGCTGTTGTTGTCGAACACCATCACCCTGTACAAACGCTTCAACGCCATCACCTCCCGCAAAATAAAAAAAGAACGCCGTAATCATTTACAGCGTCCTTGCTTACATACATATTTTACCACACAAAAAAGGCCTTTGTCAATAGAGAACCTCCCCGCAAAGCCCAAGTTGTAGGAAATTTATAGGGTTTTATCGGATAATTCAAGTGCGTCCGAAAGACTGCACGACACGAAAAAAATGCAGAAAGCCGATCTACGGACTTTCTGCACCTTCGCTTTAATATTATAGCATACACCGCGTCATTTTTCTGCTGTGCTTTTCAGACTTTTTACCCTGCAAAACCGACTTTTTTCATAATCCCAATTTGGTTGTGTATTGCTGATGATACAAAATGGCTGTTCTTTCGTATTTTTCCCCCGCCTGCGGCGGGGGAAAGATATACGCCAAGAACCCCAAGTTCTGTATAGCCGCTGTTTTTGTGGTGTGTCAGCGGGATAACCACATTTCATAAAAATGCAGGAGACTTTCCAAACATCGGCGGAAAGCCTCTTATGCTTTTTCGCAGATCATCTGACACCGCTGTTACGGTAGCTGTTTGGCGTAGTGCCCGTCAGCTGACGGAACTGGCGCATAAAATATTTGTCATCAGCATAGCCGCACTTGAAAGAGATCGCGGGTATGCCTATATCGGTCGTAAGCAGGAGATATTTTGCCATCGCTATGCGGCTCATTATCAGGTCCTGATGAAAGCTGATGCCGAAAATATCCTTGTAGGTGGCGCGGAAATGCCCGTAGCTCAGCCGAAAATCGCGGCAGGTCTTTTGTGCGTCCCACTCTTTTCCAGGCTCGCGGTACATGGAGTTCCTGACTTTCAGATAGTCGTTATAGTATGCGTGATGCCTTGAATCGGACAGCTGTTTTATCTTCATATTGATGTCATCGCTCAGCACAGCGATACACTCATCACAGTCCGCGCTGCCCGTGACCGTCATTGAAGCCATAAACAGCGTATCCAGCCCCCTCTCCTCTATATAGACGGGAGAATGCGATATGATCGTTTCCAGCTTATCCGCCACAAGGGCAATATCCCTCTCGTCAGATACGCCGACAGCGGCAACTATATACAGCTTATCCGAAAGTTTTCCGCAGAAGCCGCTGATGTCGGCGGCGATGCGTTCAAGGCACTCCGAGATCTCTATATCCAGCTTAACGGAGAGGTCTTTCCTGTCTATGCGGCTGTCGTCCGAATACATGCCCGTGCGTATCATTATAAGCGGCAGTTTCTCATTTTCGCCCAGCTTTTTGCAGACGTTGGCAAACTCATTTATAAAGCCCTGCTTGTTGTAAAGCCCCGTGACCGTATCGTGATACTCCGAAAGACTGCTGCACTCAAGCAGAGTGTTGATGTCGTTTTTCATGCGAAGCACCTGCAAGGCGTTTACGGTCACTTTCAGCCATTCTATCATTACAAAGTCATATGTATCGGGCGTGGTGTACTGGAAAATGAAATGCCCAAGCTCCCTGCTCTCAGAAAACATCGGCACAAAAAAGAGGAACTTCTTGTCCCCCGCACCGGGAAGTTCGGAAGGATAGAGCTGTCCCCTTGTGAAGAACACAGGCTCGTCAGTACCGTCCTCAGGGCTTATTATCCGATAGCAGACCATCGGTTCGTTATTTGAACATTCGTCCACCGAGTCCTTCTGCGAACGTGTACACCAGTCCTCATGCAGGCAGAGATATATGCTCGATACGTTTCTTATAAGATATGAGAAATCCTGAAGAGTGCGTATATAGTCGGAGATGGAGCGGCATGTGACTGACTGCTGTTCAAAGTTGCCGCAGAAATTAAGATCGTTATACATCTTTATCTGCCTTACCTCCACCAGTTCCTCACGCAGATATTTTTTCTCAACGCCGCACTTGCAGGTATCACCGCAGATCATATATCCCGAAATGTCTATATCCTGCATCGGCGCACCCGTCAGCTTTGAATACAGCAGTGATACCGCTTTTGCGCCTGTTGCCGCACGGTCGCGCTGGTAAGTGGTCAGCACGGGGGAATGGTATATCCTTTCACCGATATGTTCATATCCTATCACCGTAAGATCATCGGGTATGTTTATATCGTGTTCAAACAGCTTATCCAGCAGACCGAAAGCCATGTAGTCGTTGGCGCAGATCACCGCCTGCGGCAGTCGGCGCTTTCCGCTTATGTACTCTTCTGCCAGCTCTTCGCCCGAGTTGTTCCAGAAATTTCCGTATATCACATTCTCATCGCCGAACGGCAGACCCTTCTCTTCCATGACCTCCCTGACACCATCGACACGCAGGCGTGACGTTTCAATATCTTTAAAGCCTGTTATTATGTCAATGTCCTTTATGCCGTGTACATCGGTCAGGTGATGTGCGATACACCTGAAATCATTCTTCACATCTGTATTTATGCAGGTGTAGCCCTCGACTTGTGCATCTGTTATGACAACGGGCACATCCAGCTGTCTGACACGCTCATAGATGCTTTCGCGCAGGTCGGGATAGATAAGCGATTCGGAGGCGAGTATCACCCCGTCAAGGCGCTCGGAATGCACCAGCTCGTAGATCTTGTTCTCGACCTCTACGTCTGCAAAATATTCCACAAAATTATAGACATTTGAAAATACGGCAATATCCACTCCCAGCTCGTCAGCTTTTGAAAGTATGCCTTTAAGCAGCTGCCGCTGTTCGCTTCGGGACGCGCGGGCGATTATAACACCTATCAGAGGACGATCATCAGTTTTCATAATTAACTCCTTAACAGCAGGTATGCTTGCTTCTATTATTATAGTATATGACTATCCCGCTGATACACCACAAAAACAGCGGCTATACGGGATTTAAGGTTCTTGGCGGTTATCTTTCCCCCCGCTTTAGTTGGTGTGCTAAAGGGATAGTCATATATAGATATTTCGGTCATGTCATTCAGTTTCTAATTGATTACTAATTCTTATTATAGCACATAAATAACAAAAATCAATAGTTGACCTGCATTTTTTTCACCAAATCTGCAAATCGTAGGTTGAAATCACAGCGCAGTTGTTGTACAATATAGTTAGAAAAAATAACTATATGTTATTTCAGTTTATTCACATTTTAAAAAAGGTAAAATTATTTGCGGTAAAATTATTTAAGGAGATGGTACTACCATGAAAAAGCACAAGAAATTGCTGGCTATGCTGATGGCACTGAGCTGTATGGCAACAGCAGTACCTCAGCTGGCAGCACCCGTAAGCGCACAGGAGGTCGTTTACGACAGCTTCGAGCTGAACTATGACGGCTGGCACGGCACAGATACTTCCATCGAGTTGTTTGCCGATGACGGCGCAGGCTTTGAGGCTTCGCGCGGCATGAAGGTAACAGGACGAACCTCTGCTGAAGACGGTGCGGCTTCGTCTAAGGGTCTTTACCTCTCGGGCGGCATCAATTACGATTACTCGATGCAGGTTTACAGCGAAAAGGACACCACTTTCAAGCTGACCCTGAAATACATCGACGAAAAGACCGAAGAGGAAACGGTTGTCACCCTCGCAGAACAGAAGGTAAAGGGCGGCGAGTGGGCTGAGATCTCGGCTGACTACAAAGCACCCGATGACACCTACGAGTACGAGCTGACCCTCACCAACGACCTGACCGATGATTTCATCTTTGACGATGTTAAGGTAACTTCCGAGCAGTCGGCGGCTGTGGCTAAGGCGGCTTCTTACGAAAAGGGTCTTAAAGATGAGTTTGCCGACTACTTCCGCGTGGGCAACATCTTCAACGGCAACACCATCAAAAATTCGTCTATACAGGGCATAATCCTGAAAGACCACAACGCAGTCGAGTGCGAGAACGAGACTAAGCCTTACGCAACTATCGTGCAGAACGGCTCGACCGACACCAACGTTAAGGTAACGCTCAACAGCTGTGCGGCTATACTGGACTTCTGCGCAAAGAACCATATCGCTTTCAGAGGTCACACATTCGTATGGCACAGCCAGACCCCCGAGTGGTTCTTTAAGACGAATTTCAGCGACTACGGCAGCTATGTATCATCATCTGTGATGGATCAGCGTATGGAGAGCTATATCAAGAACATGTTCAACGCTTACGCTTCACAGTACCCGTCTGTAAACCTGTACGCATACGATGTCTGCAACGAGGTCATCTATGACGGCACTGCAAAGAGCGGCGGTCTGCGCCCCACCAACGGCACTAACGGTCAGAACGGTTCTTCCGCATGGGTAAGAGTTTACGGCAACAACTCTTTCGTTGAGAAGGCTTTCACTTATGCAAGAAGATATGCTCCCTCTACCTGCAAGCTCTATTACAACGACTATAATGAGTTCGCTTCCGATAAGAAGGAGTGCATAAAGAACACTATCCTTATCCCCCTGCACAACAAGGGTCTGCTGGACGGCATGGGCATGCAGTCTCATATTGATTGCAGTACAGGTCAGTGGGACTGGGGCAGCACATCTTCCTATCTGGCGGCTATGGACGACTATCTCAGTCTGGGCATTGATGTACAGGTAACTGAGCTGGATATTTCCCGCGACGGCGGCAGGTTCACTGACCAGCAGCAGGCTGAAAAGTACAAGGCTATATTCCAGCACTGCGTTGATGTCAACGCCAGCGGCAAGTACAAGGGCAAGGTAACTCTGGTACAGGTATGGGGTCCCAACGATGACAACTCGTGGGTAGGTAAAAATAACAGTGGTCAGCCCAACTATCCTCTGCTGTACAACGGCAACAACCAGGCAAAGACCGCTTACAACTATGTAACTTCGATAATCCCCAAAGAAAAGTGGGGCGACGGCTCTAACTTCAACGGCGAGACTCCTGTTAAGCCTGTCGAACCCAACAAGTACGGCTGGTACTTCCAGTGCGGTTTTGAGGGCGATACAAGCGGCTTCTCCGCAAGAGGTCCCGCAAGCATAGCTTCCAGCAGTGATACCGCATTCGTCGGCAGCAATTCGCTGTACGTTTCAGGCAGAGAGAGCGCATGGAACGGCGCTTCCTACAAGCTGGACAGCCGCGCATTCAAGGCAGGCACAGAGTACAGCTTCAGCGCTATCGTTTCTTACCTGAACGGCGCTTCGTCCGACAAGTTCCACCTGACACTCCAGTACAAGGGCAGTGACGGTGTTACTCACTACGACAAGATAGCTTCCGAGACTGTCGCTAAGGGCGAATGGGTACAGCTGGCAAACACCAGCTACAAGATACCCGAAGGCGCTTCCGATCTGGAGATATATGTTGAGACTGACGACGCTTCCACCTCATTCTATGTAGATGAAGTTATCGGCGCAGTCGCAGGCACAGGCATACTCGGACCTGAGAAGAAAGATCCCGAGCCTCAGCCTCAGACCAACCTCTATCCTGTTGTCAAGACACAGGTAAAGGACCACAAGATAGGCTTTAAGTGGGACGCTGTTGAAGGCGCTGAGAAATACGGCATCGGCGTATATCAGGCTAACAAATGGGTCGTAAAGAAGCAGGTCGATGCAAGCGTTCATACATGGACTTCCCCGAAGGTAGCTAACGGCACTTACAGAATGGTAGTTCTTGCTAAGGTCAACGGCGAATGGGTCAAGGCTGATGTATTCAAGCACGCATTCTATGTTACTGTAAACTGATGCAGTTATACAGATAAACTCTCCCGAATAACAAAAGAGAAGAAAGAATAACAGATGATAGGCGTTCTGCCTTATCCGCGTTAGTCTTTCTTCTTTTTTTTTGCTTTTTTTGCTTATGCGGTTATCCCGCCGCAGGAGGGGGAAATATATGGGGCGCTCGATTATCCTTTTGTTTACCGCATTATTAGCTGGTGTGCTAAAGGGATAGTCATATTCCGATTTTCACGAGTAAGCCGATCGCCTATCCTTATCTGTAATTATACATCATCACCGCAAATAAGTCAATCATAAATAACCAAAAAGAAAGGAAACAACAGGGCAAATACACAGGCAGAAAGCCCACCCCGATCGACCGGACAAGGTTTGGTCAGCTCTATGGGGAATGGAAGTCAAAGAGCATCACAGGCAGGGACTTTATGCGAAGAATTGGCTTGTCGGCAAACACTTTCTATCGCCGTGTCAGGGAGTATGAAGCGGAACACGTAATCGCAGAGCCGACCTCCGCTTGACCGTCTGGCAAACGGAAAAGCCCCTCAGAGCCGTCTGAGCCTGCGGAGCGGAAAACTACCGTTTGAAAAGAAAAGCCCCGAGAAATGCTTATCAGAAAGCAGATCTCAGGGCTTTTTCTGTTATTCAGTTCCAAAAAGGGTATGCTGTCATTGTGGCGCGCGCCATAATGCTTAAACGGGCTTGTGTGGAACGGTTTACAGGCGCGCCAATAGACTGCGGGCTATTGAAAATGCGCTGTTATCCTTTTGCATTCTTTTTGTTTAAAATGAATATCAAAACAGCGGCAGCAGATAGCACCACTGCTGTGACAACACTTGCTTCAATTCCGTATTTTCCGCCGTTAAAAATATTTTCACCCACAGACCGCATATCAAATATCGCTGCCGTCTTTGTATCATTTCCGCTGAGGTTCAGTCCGAGTATGCTGAACAGAACGAAATTCCAGACGGAATGTGATCCGCAGGCCGCCCAGATGCTGTCATAGCGAATAGTCAGCAGTGAAAAGATGACCGAAATAATTATAAGGTCAAGCATACCGATCAGCACAAAGATCGGTCTGCCCTCCGAAAGCGCCGGAAGATGCGGTACCATGAATACCACAGTACTGACCCCTATCCCTATCGGAAGCGGCACCTTATCTTTGAGCGACATTAAAACTACCCCTCGACAAAGGATCTCCTCCATAGCACCCTGTATAATAAATCCGCCAAGCATAAGAAGTATCATAGCGAAGTCTATGCTTTTGAATATGCCGTGATATTTGATCGCGCCCGTCAGCATGACAGCGAGAACGGACAGCCCGACAAGAAGGACAGCTGCCACTGCACCGACAAAATAATTTCCTATTTGCTTGGTGATGCCCATATCAGAAAGCGTTTTTTTTCGGAAGAGCTTCCAGTACAGAAGTGTTACCCCGATCACGATGATATATCCGTAATATGTTATCAGGGTGATCGTCTGAGGGTCGAACATTTCTCCCTCAAGCGGGTTTTTCCCGACAGCAAAGTGTATCAGAATGACAACTCCCTCAGCAATGATCTCTCCTGCAAATAAGCATACAAGAAATGCGAGAATGATCTTCACGACATAAACGATCATCGGCATTTCCGTTTTGTTATTGAACGGGCTGATGTTTTTCAAAAAACGTTTCATTTATATGCTTCTCCTTGTGTATCTTCTATTCCCGTCAGTATGGCATGAAGCGAATAATCAAAGGTCTCGTTTAACGGAACGGGATTTGCATATCCGCCATGTAATTCGATCGTGCAGAAGCCCTGAAGAAAAGCTCTGAGCATACGCACAGTATGGACTTTCTGTTCATCAGTCAGGCTGTAAGCATCAAGTATGCGGAACATAGCATCTACTATCCCCTCTGAGGCTTGCAGGTGTTCGTCAGACAGGTACATATTGTACCACTGCATAGCTTCATACAGCCCTTTATGCTGCGAAACAAACTTACGGTAAGCGTAACAGAGTTCAATAATGGCATCGTCCTTTGCCTTGCCAATAACAGCTCTGGTTATCTCACTGTCCATTTTCCGCCACCCGTACAGCATAAGCTCCTTATTCAATTCATCAAGTCCGCCGCTGAAATGCTTGTACAGCGAGGGAGATTTTATCCCCAATTCATTCGCTAACTCTTTCAGCGTCAGATCTGCAAAACCCTTTTTGTCAGCAATTTTTGCCGCCATTTCGATTATTTCTTCTCTTTTCATTGCCTAATCCTTTCTACTTTTTGGCTAATCACATTATCTATTATATCATTGAATGTCTTATTTGTCAAGGGAAAGAAACAGATACTGCCTTATCCCGCATCACAGGGATAAGGCAGTATCATAATATATGACTATCCCTTTAGCACACCAAAATTGGGAGAGTATTATTATAATTTATGATCTATATAAGAAAATAAAAAAGAAAAGAGGCGTACAGGCGTACCAAGCCCGATATTACGCCGTTTCGGGCGTACCAAATGCCGTACATCCAGCCGTACCTGTACGCACGAGCCGTCCGCTGTACGCCGTTCGGTACGCTTATCGGGACGGCTAAAAGCGCGCATTTACGCCATCGGTACGCCTGTACGCCATAAATGCAAGTTGTCTTTTTATATATCTTATATCCCAATTTGGCTGTGTATTGTTGATATACGCCGACCATTTTGATTTCTGTAAAACTGCCGTTTTTGTGGTGTATCAGCGGGATAACCACAAAAAATAACGCGCTCACAGTAAACTCCCCGTGAGCGCGTTTTTACGTTATATCAGCAAAGCCGTAATGCATGCCAACAATTATGAATTATGAATTATGAATTATGAATTACAAAAGCCCCCGCCCTACCCTTGAACATTGACACTCTATCGCATGGGGGTGCTGACCGACCGCCGAAAACGCTATCGCTGTTCGGCTAATATCACGCGGGCAATTCGCGCCCGCACACGGGGAGCGGTGTTCGCGGGAATTGAGTACGCTCTTTTCTTGGCGAATTGCCCGCTCCATACGTGTAGGGCGGGGGCTTGCCCCCGCCGTTGTTTACCGCTGAACTTGTGTCGTTTCACCGCTTTTTGTCTTGCTTTGGTCGATGGTTTTGACCTCTTACCGTCTTTTGCTTTGTTCGCCCAACTAATTCTCTGTGTCGCGTTTGGACTGCTTCCCCGATGCGAGAGGCTCTGCCCCTCGCGCTCCCCGCAAGCCTGC
>NZ_CACWPP010000094.1 GCF_902762735.1 uncultured Ruminococcus sp. | reverse complement strand
AATATGCAGATAAGACCGACTGCTTTCACAATCGGTCTCATCATACACTTTTCTATTGCACTATTTTACGTTTACACGAAATATGGGATTGACTCGCAAAAGCTCAAACTTTCATACCATTCAGAGCCTTAACAAATTCAGGCGAATTATGGTCAACGATCTCGCTGTGACCAAGATCAAGTTCTGCGATCTTCTGCATATCCTCTTCGGAAAGTGTGAAGTCCCAGATGTCGATATTCTGCTCCATACGCTCAACGTGAACGGACTTCGGCAGAATTGAAACACCACGCTGCGTGTTCCATTTGAGGGCTATCTGTGCGGCGGTCTTGCCGTACTTTGCACCTATCTCGGAGAGAACAGGGTGAGAGAAGATGCCGTGCTTGCCCTCAGCAAGCGGCCCCCAAGCCTGGGGTGCGATACCGTATTCCTTCATTGTTGCAAGGGCATTTTCCTGCTGGAAGAACGGGTGCAGCTCAACCTGGTTGACCGCAGGAATGATCTCCACATTCTCGCAGAGATTTGCAAGGATCGCAGGATAGAAATTAGAAACGCCGATTGCTTTGACAAGTCCCTCCTTGTAAGCCTTTGTGATACCTCTGTATGCTGCGAAATAGTCGCCCATAGGCTGGTGCAGGAGAATGAGGTCAACATAGTCAAGCCCCAGCTTTGCAAGAGATGTTCTCACTGACTCATAAGCGGAGTCCTCAGTTTTCATGTTGGACACCCACACTTTAGTAGTGATGAAAAGCTCCTCACGCTTTGCGATGCCGTCAGCAATTGCACGGTTCACAGCCTTGCCGACAGCCTCTTCATTCATGTAAGCCTGAGCTGTGTCGATCAGACGATAGCCTGTCTTGATTGCATCATAGACTGCCTGCTCGCATACGGCAGGATCGGGTACCTGAAATACGCCGAAGCCTTCCAGCGGCATTTTTGCTCCTGTGTTCAGTGTTACAAATTCCATAAGTGTATCCTCCTTAAATATTATAAGTTCAGGCTTTTAAGCCATTTTTCAACCTGTTTTGCTGCACCTGTTTCCGCTGTTTTCATTTCAACAGGCAGACCGTTCATCACAACAGTCGCATTGGGTTCAAGCTCACGAATGGTATCATAAGTACCGCCATCGTGAGAACCCATATGCGTGTTGAACGGAATGATCGTCTTTCCGCTGAAATCGTACTTGTCAAACAGCGTGTAAATGATCATTGGGAAGGTGTACCACCACATGGGATAGCCTATGAAAATGGTATCATAGTCAGTGATATTGATGTCGTTTTTTATTGCCGGGCGCATATCCTCGTCGTGTTCCTTCTTTGCATAAGCGGCAAGTGCATTGTAGTTGTCACGGTTGCTATCGTAGGGTGTTTCGGGAATGATTTCAGTCAGGTCTGCACCTGTTTGCCTTGTGATCTCCTCAGCGACTTTTTTTGCTGTGCCGTATACCGAGAAGTAAAGTACCAGTTTCTTGCTCATGTGGGATACCTCCTTGTGCGTTTTTGTATCTCTATTATAACATGACCGGGACCGTTTGTGAAGTTCCGATCAGTTATTACCTGTAAACCTTTGGGTTATTACTTCTTTACGATCTTCGCTCCTCCGAACACATCAGACATTTCCATTTTATCCAGTGCTTTGTCGATCTCAGCGATCTCCTGCGCGGTCAGCGCCACATCGGCAGCACCAAGATTTTCAGTCAGGCGACCGAGCTTTCTCGTTCCTGGGATAGGTACGATATAGTTTTTTTTACAGATCAGCCACGCCAAGGAAATTTGTGCAGGAGTGGCATTTTTCTCATCAGCATATTTCTGTATCAGCGAGAATAAAGCTCTGTTTTTCTCATAAGAATCCGCCTGAAACTGCGGCATTGCCTTGCGGTAATCGCCCTGCTCGCTGAATGTGCTGTTCTGCGAATATGCACCCGACAGCAGACCGTTTGCAAGGGGCGAAAACGCCACAAAACCGATCTGCAATTTCTCCAGAACGGGGAAAAGTGCTTCATAACCCCGGTACATCATGTGATAGCGGTTTTGTATCGCAGTCACGGGGCAGACCGCATTGGCACGGCGGATAATTTCCTCATTCACCTCGGAAAGTCCCCAATGGGTGATCTTGCCCTCTCGGATCAGATCAGCCATGACACCTGCGACCTCCTCCACAGGTACATCGGGATCCTGTCTGTGCTGATAATAAAGGTCTATATGGTCGGTCTGCAAACGGCGCAGACTTCCCTCAACGGACTTGCGTATCTGTTCGGGACGGGAATCGGGTATCACAGGCTTGTTGACAGTCGGTGCGGACACATCGAACTTCACGCCGAATTTTGTCGCAAGCACGATCTTGCTGCGGTACGGCTTCAAGATCTCACCGAGCATTTCCTCATTGTGGTGCGGACAGTCGGGTTCTCCGTAGACCTCTGCTGTGTCAAAGAACGTGCAGCCGTTTTCAATCGCTGTTTCGATGAGCTTTTTCGCTTCATCGGGCGTACACTGGTTACCGTAAGCGTGGCTCATTCCCATACAGCCGAGACCAACTGCGCTGACAGTCAGATCTTTACCGATGATTCTTTTTTGCATAAAACTCCCTCGCTTTCTGTATTTTAGGTTAATTCGTGTTTTTCTGCCCAGTTGTAAGCTGTTTAAAGTTCTGCACTTCGCAGGACTCCACATAGCCCTCCGCAAAGACATCAATGCCAGAGGTCGCATAGTAAATCTTGATGTAGCTGGAGGGCTTCACCACCTTGTAGAGCTGGTGTCGGCGGGCTTCCACCCCCACGCCGCGCATCTCGAAGGAAATGACAACATTCCGCTTCTAAATGAAGGCATTGTTCCGGTAGCTACCGTCCATGCCCACATAGCTGGAGGTGCTGATCGTGCCGGTGGGAGGATTCAGTCCTTCCACCCGCGATGTCATATATTTGTTTGCTGTGGCGGTCATGTCTACGCGGTCGCCGTAAGCGTTTTCAAGGATAAGTTTGAAAAACATGGTTGCACCTCCCTTTACTTTATGGAATGGATGTGGTATAATGGTGATATAAATCTCTTGATGTAAGGAGTGATTTCAAATGACAGAAGCCGAAAAAACCGCCCTTAAAGACTTCCTTCTTGACATTAACTGCCTAAAAGAACTTGATAAATGGGCGGATGATTTTAATCTGTTCGATGTGCTTAGAATCACTAACATGGAAATTCGACATAGTAATATTTTAGCATGGCTTTTTGATCCAAATGAAAGTCACGCTATGGGTGACGCTTTCATAAAAGAGTTCGCCCGCAAACTCGCTGAGAAAAATGAACGAGAAAACTTTGACTACTTCGCCTTTATGCTTCAGGACTTTTATTCTTACCAAGTGTACCGTGAATCTAACCATATGGATATTGTCCTTCTTTCGAGAGAAGAAAAGACTGCAATTATTATCGAAAATAAAATCTGGTCTGGTGAATCGGAGCATCAATTACAAGAGTATTATGAGAGAAGTCTTGTAGAATACAAGGACTGCGCTGAAATTTTGTATGTGTTTTTAACACCTGATGGTTCAGATTCAAGTAACCCTAAACGCTGGATTTCTTTTTCATACGAAGAGATCATAGAGGCACTTGAATGCGCAGTTGCCGACACAGAACTTAGACCAGAAGTGTCTTTATTGATAAAAAACTACATTGAAACAGTGAGGAAAAAGATTATGCGAGAGAGAGATGAAGAACTTGCCCGTATCTGTAACGAAATTTATAATAAGCACCGCACAGCATTACGTTTGATTTTTGAAAATGTGAGCGTTGATAACTCGATTGAATCAGAGGTAATATGTAGTGTACTGCAAGAATTAAGCAATGAGGGCTTAATCATTTATGAGGGCAAGAATAAATGGAGCTTTACTACTGCTAAAATGGACGCTCTTCTTCCGCCGTTAAAAACTCCCGATAGTGCTTGGGGTACTAATTACATCTATTGGTATTGGTTTGAAAAACGTGATGAGCAGTTAACCATACATTTTGAATTAGGCGGTCTTAACCTGAATGAAGAGCAAGCTCTTAATTCCAAACTGCTAATTCAAGCTGCTGGCAAAAAAGAACGTGCTGGCTACAGGTACTTTAGACTATTCCATTCAAAAGCAAAGCTATCTCAAGACGATTATGAAACCAGTTTGAGAAATTCAGTTAAACGTCTTGTAAAAGTGGCACTTGAAAACGAAAAGAAACTTCTCGAAAAAGTTGAGGAGCTGCGGAAAGTGTGATGACAGCATAAAGCCGTCATCACACTTTCAACGCATTCCGCGTCTGACGATAGATTTCCAGCCGTGACAGTGATTTCGGACTATTTTGTCTGATTCACTGTGCGGCTGTTGTCGTTGTTGTAGTAGTTATTCACCACACCGCCGCTGCCGCCGTTCATCATTGCGCCGGAGATACCGTCCATATCGACGTTCAGCCCGGACTGCATCGTCAGTGTCATATCCACAATAAAACCGTCTTTTTCCTGTGAGCCGAAGTCAATGTTTCCATTCAATAGCTGTTGTCTCATAAGGCAGAGGTCAAAAGCGTCCCAGCGTTCATCATGGTTCAGGTCGTAGTCATTGCCGTGTGCATTTTTTGCCTTGGTCAGCAGCCAGTTCTGCAAATTGGCAGGTTCACGCTTTGTGGGGATCGTTCCCGAAAACTGCTCCTCCCAGAAATTCACAGCATCGTAGATCCACCCCTCAGCGACTGTTCCTGTGCCGAGTCCGAAGCCGTGCGGAAGTCCCTCATAGGCATGGAACTCCGTAGGAATACCGTAGCTTTCAAGGGTATTCAGCCGGCTCTGCATCGTTTTCCAATTTGCGATACCGTCGCTTGTTCCCACACAAACATAAGTCGGAGCGTCCGCATTTGAAGTGTAGGTGTAGCCCGTGTACTGCATGATGACCGCACCTGCCTGTCCGATGTCGGTGCGTCCTGTAAGTTGATTCAGATAGTCCGCATTGCCGAGCGTTGCCGCCATTCTTGCACCTGCCGAGCCGCCCCATAAAGAATAATCATCAGGATCGACTTTCAGTGTGTCGGCATTGTCATGGATAAACTCGATCGCCCTTGCAAGGTCATCATAGGGCGCATCGGGACGGTAGATCAGCGCAAAGGCGTTGTAGCCCATTTTCGACAATTCCAGAGCATGGGGAAAGCTGTCGTGCATCGCACCAACATAGGCAAAACCGCCGCCTGCATTGCAAACCGCAAACTTCGCATTGTCCTCTCCCTTGAAGAAGAAAAGTCCCGTGTCACGCAGACTGCTGTCTGCCTGCATTTCGTCCTCTGTGTAGATGTTGTAGAAGATCTGCTGACCGTTTTCTGCGGCGTTTTTCAGGTGATTCACGATCTCAACGGTCTTTTCGGGCTTTATATAATTGTACCATGTGTAGGTGCTGCTTGAACTCACATCTTTCAGTGTCATATCGTCGGTAACAGTCCTGTCCACGGGAAAAAGAAGTCTGTCAAAATCTCCGAAAGCTGCCATATTTTTGACTTCACCGACAGTCATATTCTCGGTCACTTCATCTGTCTGCACGGTATCACCTCCGAAGAACAGCGGCAGAGCGTTGTACATGAACTCACGGCAGGAAATATGATCGTGCTGACCGTCCTCACGCTGATAGAAAACATAGTGGTCGGGGGTAAACACCTCGCTGCGGGAGAGCATTTCCTCTGCCATGTCAATGGACTGTGACTTCACTGTGTCATTTGTGCCGACACCGTGATAGATGAAATATCCACGCTCGTCAAGGTCGTTATCCTCCACAAGCTGCTGAATGAAGTCCACGTTCTTCTCGATCTGAAAATCGCCGTAGCCTCCATAGTACCAGCACGAACCGCTCATGGGCAGGAAGTAGCGGATATAGTCGGAGTCGTAGCAAAACCGGAGCCACGTTGTTACCGAGCCGAGAGAGAATCCGCCGAAGGCTCGGTGGTCACGGCTGGCTTTCAGATCGTCGGGCGAGGTGCTTTCCGCATAGGTGTGGAACTGCCCCTATACTGCAGGCATCAGGTATTCCTCAAAGTCACGGTGAAACTGCCGAAACTCTGCAACAGAACCGGAAAAGCCCGTGTCGGAATTGTCGTTGTAGAATGTGGCGGATACAAATATCGTAGGCGGAATATCGCCCTTTGCGATCATATTGTCCAGCATATCCGTGATGTTTGCATACTGAAAATACTCACCTGCATGACCGCCCCAGCCGTGCATCAGATAGCAAATATCATGGCGTGTTGCTGTATCGTTTTCATCATACCCATAGGGAAGATAGACGTATGCGGTCTTGGTAATATCGTTCCCGTCACGGACAAAGTCCTTGCTGTCATAGGTGATTTGTGTGACTGTTCCTGCCTGCTCGATCGGCTGCAAATAATCATCGGGAACGGAGGTACTCATACCCGTCTGGGCGATCTCCTTCACCGTATCCGAACTTGCAGCAGCTTTCGGCTGCGAGCTTGCCGTATGTTCCTGCTGTGTTCCGCAGCCTGTCAGGAATGACATCAGTGCTGTTCCGAGCAATGCAAAGCGTTTCATAGCGTTCATCTCCTTCGCTCCTTTCGTTAGTTTAGGGGTATTATTTTTATCAAAGCCCAAGCTGTTCAAGCCACTGTGAGACATCGCTTTCCGCACCTGCAACATCACTTGCAGGAACAGAAAAGCCATCACTGATAACTGTTGCATTGGGTTCAAGCTCCTCTATGGTAGAGGGCGCACCCGCAAGACGGCTGCCTGCGTGAGTTGCACAGGGAACGATCGTCTTTCCGCTGAGATCGTATTCATCAAAGAAGCTGTAAACAACCTGCGGCATGGTGTACCACCAAGCAGGATATACCACAAATATGGTATCATACTGCCCGATGTCCTCGATATGTGTTGTCAGCTCAGGCAGTACGCCGTTATCCTGTTCGCTTTTCGCATAGTCCGCAAGATCGTTGTATTCAAGAGGATATTCCGCAGTTGTCCGGATAGAGAACAGGTCGGAATCTGTGTGCTGATGTATCATATTAGCAAGCACCTGTGCAGCACCCATATCCTCACCGTTCCGGTTTGTGACCGTTGCAGAGGAAATAGCGTCCGTGCCGCTGTTTTCCGCAGGAGTAAAGTATACCACAAGGCTCTTATTGTCGGAGTTTTCACTCTTTGTTTCGTCGGGCGCTTCGGACATTTCTGCTGCTTTCTCAGTTTCAGCTTGCGTTTCCTTTTCTGTTACAGCAGCAGTTGTTACCGCCTCTGTCGCCTGAGTTGTTTCAGCAGTTGTGTCAATACTTTCCTGACTTCCGCAGCCTGTGAGCAGTCCTGCGATCATCAGGAAAGGGAGCATGATTTTCATTGTATGTTTCATAAGTAATACCTCCGTTTCGGTTTTCTTTACCTATATTATAGCAAAACGGAGACCTCATGAGAAGTCTCCGTTTGTTATGACCTATTAACCTTTGGGTTATTACTTGCTTAGTTTTTTCACTGCGTTCAGAAACCGCTTCACGGTCTTGCTCGGTTTCGGTGCGTGGAGCAGACCGAAGGGCATAGAATAGTCCAAGTCTACCGGAAGCGTTTTCAGCAGCGGATGAACATTCGACCACATATCAATACACATCAGGACATGATCGCTGTTCTCGCAATCGTTGAACACCGAGAGATTGATGAAATCAAATGTCACGATGTTGATCTCAGGGTGTTCTTCCGTGAGCCATTTGCGAAGCCTATCCGTTTCCTCGTTCCAGCCCTCACGGATCAGCATGATCGACCTGCCGTGCAGGTCTTCCACTGTCAGCCTGTCTTTTTTCGCAAGAGGATCATAGACCGATACTGCACAGCGCATCGGTACATCTGCTACGAACTGCGCCGCACACTGCCAGTTTTTCAGTGCTCGTTCATCATAAACTCCGCACACGATGTCAATGTTCTTTCCCATGTTTTTGAGTATCTCTCTTGCGTTTTCGGGAGTATTCTCAAAGGGGACGAGCTGGAATTTAATATCGGGGATCTCCTCTCTGATCTGCGTCCACATATCCACAATGGTCTGTCCGGGTGTCATGGTCGATGTACCGATACGAAGTACAGACGGTTGTGTGTCATCGGCTTTCTTCGCCCTCTCTACCGATTCACGGCAATAGGCGATGATATACCGCGCATCCTCATAGACCGACTGTCCTGCCTTTGTGAGCTGTAATCCTCTGTGCGTGCGTGTAAACAGACGGACACCGAGACTGTCCTCCAAGAGATTGATCTGCTTGATGACCGCAGGCGGCGAGATAAACAGTGCTTCCGCCGCTTTATTGAAACTGCCGCTGTCAGCGACAACAATGAACGTGTCGAGCTGGTGGTTATACATGGAGATCTTCCTTTCTATGACAAATCAGACAGTAATCTCTATTTGATTTCCTTCAACTGCAACAACACAACTTTCGTAGTATCCATCTCCGGTAGTTCGTGGACCGCTAACAATAGGATATCCATCATTCTGTAATTGTTGTGTTAGCTCATTAACACGCTCTTTACTTCCAACCGAAAATGCAACGTGAATGAAGCCTGTACGATTCAAAGATTTTTCTTCATCTACCAGGTCGGGCTTATTCATTATTTCCAATCTTGCACCGGTATCAAAAGAAATGAAGTAAGAACGAAAATCTGTTTTTGGATTATGATATCCGTCATTTGATTTTCCGCCAAGATATTTCACAAAGAAATCTCTGACCTGTTCGATATCATTTACATACATTGCAATATGCTCTATTTCCATGCAGTTCCCCCCGCAAATTACGATTTGTAACAGTACTTTATTGCTGTATTCCCATTATACCACATCAAAACAGAAAAAGCAAGCATAAACCCAAAGGTTCACACTTGCTTTTTTCGATCACCAGTTCTTTGTTTCCTTTTCGCTGCGATTATTCTTCTTGCGTTCCTCGACCATCTTCACGAACCACTCCACCATTGCAGGATCGTAGTGGGAGAAGAACGAGCTTGTCGCTGTGTCGAGGGCGGCGATCGCTGTCATATCCTCATCGGACAGTACGAAGTCGAAAACGTCGATATTCTGTATCATTCGCTCTATGTGTGTGGACTTCGGCAGTACCACGACACCTCGCTGGATATTCCAGCGGAGCATGACCTGTGCAGCGGTCTTGCCGTATTTTTTGCCGATGTTCACAAGCGTTTCATTCTCAAACAGACCGCCTCTGCCCTCGCCGAAGGGCGCCCACGCCTCACACTGTACGCCGTACTTGTCCATGTACCCCTTGGCGACCTTCTGCTGATTGAGAACGTGCGTTTCCACCTGATTGACCATCGGCACGATGTTCGCAAAGCTGGCGATGTCTACCAGTCTGTCGGGATAGAAGTTAGATACGCCGATTGCACGGAGAACGCCCTCGTTGTAAAGCTCTTCCAATGCACGATATGCGCCGTAATAATCGCTGAACGGCTGGTGCAGGAGCATCAGGTCGAGATAGTCGGTTTTCAGCTTTTCGAGGGAGGTGTAGACCGATTTCTTGCACTCCTCATAGCCGTAATACTCCACCCAGACCTTAGTTGTGAGAAAAATCTCCTCACGGGGAATACCCGACTTTGCAATGGCGTTGCCGACTTCTTCCTCATTGAAATAGCTCTGTGCAGTGTCAATCAGACGATAGCCCACCGAAAGTGCATCTGTCACGCACCGCTCGCACTCGTCCTTTGTCACCTGATACACGCCGTAGCCGAGCATGGGCATTTTGATCCCGTTGTTGAGCTGTACATATTCCATAGTAGACCTCCCATTAGTCATTGATATATCCCTGACCTTTCAGCCAGTTCGTTACTTCATTCAGATCGGTGTTGTTGCCGTTGAAGCCTTCTGCGACCGCTGCTCCGTCACATTCGTCCTTCAGCAGCTCATTGCCCGAATCCACGCCGCTGCCCTGATTTGTGCAGAACGGAACAATGGTCTTTCCGCTGACATCGTATTCCTCAAAGAAAGAACCGATCGGCATCGGAGCATTGAACCACCATACGGGAAATCCCACATAGATCGTGTCATACTGATCGAGATCATCGGGAAGTCCGATCAGCTTCGGACGGGTGTTGAACAGTTCCTCCCAGAACGCACGGTAAGCCGTCAGCGGATAGTTCTCGTAATAGAGCCTGCTTGTCTGAATACTGTACAAGTCAGCACCCATTGCTTGCTGGAAAAGTCTTGCAACGTACTCTGTGTTGCCGTACACATTGCCGCTGTTATCCGTTCTCATACTTGCCGATGAAACAGCATCGGTCTTGTCGAGATCAACTACATCTGCCTGTGAAAAATAGACCACAAGCGACTTCGTTTCACTTTCACCTCTGATAATCGCATTGTCCTTCTTGTTGCTCTTACCACCTAAAATGATGATAAGCGATATAATGACAACTATCAGCAGGACAACAAGAAGTACTTTCAGAAGTCCCTTGACTGTCAGTTTCTTTTTTGCCTTTTCTTCCATGACAACACCTCCGATTCATGTTCCTTGAATGTATTATATCACAGAAAAGTTGTCTTGAGAAGTTCCAATCGGTTATATGGTTTGAACTTTTGGGTTTACAGATCGTGAACTAAAATACAGAATCCCACTTCACACATAATCAACACTTCTGTTCTCAGCATTTTACTTGATGCTCCCGTTCCGCTGTTGTATTATCGTACACGGCTCTATGGCAGAGGAGGTCAAGGGAACGGGCGTGACAGTATGAGCAAAAAGAGCGCCCTCACCCTCGGATTCAAAAGCATGAAGCTGAAAGCAAGCATTCTGGCAGCGATCGTTGCACTTGGCTTTTCGCCGTTCCTTATGCAGATAACCGAAGCGACTCTGAACGTTGCTGTCAACGCATCGGCACAGAAATACGGCGGTGATATCAGCGCACTCGGCATCACCCTTGCGGTCAGCCTGTCCATGGCGATATGGATGCACAGCAGCGGTATCAATCAGGGTGCACAGGCACTTCTAAGCTACAACTACGGGAGCAAAAACTATGACCGAGTTATGCAGACCTCTAAAACTCTGCTCAGGTTTCAATTTATGTTTTTCATTCCGATGACCGCACTTTTTGAACTGTTTTCTGAAATGTTCCTGCGCATTTTCACCTCAGACCCTGCGGTCATCAAAGAGACAAGCTGGATGTTCAGACTTTATTCCGCAGGATTTTTCATAATCCCGATACAGACCGTTTTTTCAGCAGATCACTCTTTCCACAGGACAGGAGAAGGACTGCCTTTATATGGTCATCATCAGAAAGCTGGTACTGCACATTCCGCTGCTTTTCATACTGCCGGTGTTCATGACGAATAAGGTGCTTGCCATTGTTCTTTCTGCACCTGTCTCGGATGTTCTTTCCGTTATGGTGACGGTGGCTGTTTTGTGCCGAAATTTTATCGGAAAATGAAAAATCCGGATCATTTTGCTGGTAATATGATAATGCTATTCAGACAGGTCAGTAATCATCTTAGTCACTCTACCGACCAAGATAGCGACCAAGTTACCGACTAAGATAATAGAAAAAACGCTCAGGATCACTCCTGAGCGGTAATGTTATGTTAGCTTTCTAAGTAATTCCTGGTTCTTATCGACCTTCTTCACGATGTTATATCCGTCACCGCAATAGAAGTCGATGAGCCATTCGCGGCAGGTTACGAGTCCTGTCTGTACTATTACTGAACGGAGACTGCTTTTCACTATTCAGCGGTCCACGGCGTTAGGAGTGTAGCCAGTTATGGCTGACACTTCTGTGATAGTCAGCACATCAGGCACATCGAACCACACATCGTTCAACTGTTCTCGGAAGCACTCCGGCGATCGCTGCGGCTTAACTCTTTCCGCTGCGTTCTCAGTCCGTATTATATATTCGATAACGTCATCGAGCTTCACAGCGTAGCG
>NZ_CACWPP010000093.1 GCF_902762735.1 uncultured Ruminococcus sp. | reverse complement strand
CGCCCGAGCCGTCCGCTGTACGTCGTTCGGTACGCTTATCGGGACGGCTAAAACCGCGCATTTACGCGGTCGGTACGCCTGTACGCCTGTTCCGGCACTTGCTCTTTAATACAGATGTGTGATCGTGATGCCTGTACGCCCGAGCCGTCCGCTGTACACCGTTCGGTACGCTTATCGGGACGGCTAAAACCGCGCATTTACGCCATCGGTACGCCTGTACGCCTGTTCCGGCACTTGCTCTTTAATACAGATGTGTGATCGTGATGCCTGTACGCACGAGCCGTCCGCTGTACGCAGTTCGGTACGCTTATCGGGACGGATAAAACCGCGCATTTACGCGGTCGGTACGCCTGTACGCCATAAATGCAAGTTGTCTTTTATATATCACTCGGGCTGTGTATTTTCCCCCCCTCCGCATGAGGGGGAAAGCACAGGCGGCGTTCTGCCCTGCGGGTCAACGGCTGTTCCCCCTCCGCAGGAGAGGAAAAGATATACGTAACCGCTGTTTTTGTGGTGTGTCAGCGGGATAACCACAAATTAAATTTCTATTTCTCAACTTCAAAGAAAGCATACAACAATTCGAGAAACGAATCAAATGTCCCAAAACATTCCATCACACCGTTACTAATAATTTGAAATCTCATTTCTTGAATATTGTAAACAATATAATCAATGCTAGATTTTCCCAGCAAAATGTAATCGGTTATATCTGTTAGAGCCCTGAAATTAGAATTAAACCGCAAGATGTCCATACTCTTTTTTCTAGGACGATCAATCAAAAAATCTGAATCATAAACTCCACAAATACTATGTCCATCATATGACAATCCATTCGTGTAGTGTAACAGTCCAATATAGTCTTTAGGCAATTCAGCATTAAATAAAGAATAAAACTCCTTTTCTATATTGTTGATTTTCTCCTGCGGCACCTTTTCATATGTCGCAGCATCAGGAATTTTGGAAAGAAATTCAGTATACATATTATTTCTCCTCTCAAAAATGTATATTGTTATATGACTATCCCCCTGACACACCACATTTTTGCAAGCAAACTTTCAATTCATAATTCATAATTCATAATTCATAATTGTTGGCATGGTCGGAAGAATGCTGTTTTTGTCAAAAAATAATATGACTATCCCCCTGACACACCACATTTTTGCAAGCAAACAGGGCAGATGCGGGAAATCGGTGTGCCGCATAGCCCCTCCCCTGCGTAAGGGCAGAGGGTTGAGGGTGGGAGTCGCCCCTTGCTTAGCACACCGTATTATGGCGTTTTCTCTTTGGTGAGCTAAATGGATAACCACATTATAATTTATGATCTATATATAAGAAATTAAAATAGGAAATAGGCGTACAGGCGTACCAAGCCCGAAATTACCAAATGCCGTACATTCAGCCGTACCTGTACGCCCGAGCCGTCCGCTGTACACCTTGCCGTACACCTTGCGGGACGGCTAAAACCGCGCATTTACGCGGTCGGTACGCCTGTACGCCATAAATGCAAGTTGTCTTTTTATATATATCAATCGGGCTTTATAAAGTATTATATCCCAATTTGGTAATACGAAAGAACAGCCATTTTGTATCATCAGCAATACATATCAAAATTGGGAGAGTATTATTATAATATATAATATATATAAGAAATTAAAATACCAAATGCCGTACATTCAGCCGTACCTGTACGCCCGAGCCGTCCGCTGTACACCTTGCCGTACACCTTGCGGGACGGCTAAAACCGCGCATTTACGCCATCGGTACGCCTGTACGCCATAAATGCAAGTTGTCTTTTATATATCACTCGGGCTGTGTATTTTTCCCCCGCCGCATGAGGGGGAAAGCACAGGCGGCGTTCTGCCCTGCGGGTCAACGGCTGTTCCCCCCGCCGCAGGAGAGGGAAAGATATATGTAACCGCAGTTTTTGTGGTGTGTCAGCGGGATAACCACAAAAAATAACGCGCTCACAGTAAACTCCCCGTGAGCGCGTATTTTACGTTATATCAGCAAAGCCGTAATGCCTGTCAATAATTATGCATTATGAATTATGAATTATGAATTAATTCAGCCCATTACTACTTCGACTTCGTGTACCGAACCAGCCTCGAATACAGGCATAACGATACCGTTGATCTTAGTGCCGTCAACAGTCACGGACTTGATGCCCTTGCAAACGTGGTCGGGGTTCTTGACTGTGATGTTGTAGGTGTTGCCTCTGAACTGTCTGGTGATGTTGAAGCCGTCCCATGCGGAAGGTATGGAAGGATCTATCTTCAGACCGTCAAAGTCAGGCTGTACACCCAGAATGTACTGGGAGATAGCTACCATGTTCCAAGCGGCAGTACCCGTCAGCCATGAGTTCTTGCCCTGACCGAAGTTCTTGCCGGGTCTGCCGATGTCAGCGCCTGCGTCCTTGCCGCCTATCATCTGACCGTATACATAAGGCTCGGTCTTGTGAATGTCGGAAGTCTCCTCAGTGAAAGCAGGAGCGATCTCGGAATAGTACTTGAACGCCTGGTCGCCCTGACCTGCATATGCAGCAGCGCAGATTATCCATGCGTTGTTGTGTGTGAAGATACCTGCGTTCTCCTTGTATCCGCCGGGATATGTGGAGATCTCACCGTACTGGATATAGTACTTGGTGAATGCGGGGTTGTTCAGCACCAGACCGAACTTGGTGTTCAGTCTCTCGTCGATAGCGGCAAGAGTTCTTGTATCAGCGCCCTGCTCCTTGCCTATCTCGGACATGATAGCGAAGCCCTGAGGTTCAATGAATATCTGACCCTCTTCGCACTCCTTGGAGCCCATCTTCTTGCCCTCAGAATCGTATGCTCTTAAGAACCAGTCGCCGTCCCATGCAGAAGCCATAACGTTCTTCTTCATCTTGTCGATCTCAGCCTGTGCAGCAGCAGCCTCATCGTCCTTGCCCAGATGCTTCAGTATAGCCACGTAGTTAGGACCTGTGTAGGTGAACAGTGTAGCTACCATTACAGACTCAGCTACCTTTGAATAGCCGCCCTCAGCCGCAAACTTCGGGTTGGTGTAAGTCTGGAAGCTCTCGCCGGGAGTATCGGAGTAGCAGGAAAGGTTGATGCAGTCGTTCCAGTCAGCACGCATAGCCAGAGGCAGACCGTGAGGACCGAGATTGTTTACGATGTGGTAGAAAGATACTTTCAGGTGGTCGAGCATCGGCTGAGCCTTTGACTCGTCGTTGTCGTAAGGCACCATCTCATCGAGAATGCCCCAGTCGCCTGTTTCCTTGATATATGCGGAAACTGACAGTATCATCCACAGCGGGTCATCGGAGAAGTCGCCGCCGATGTCGGAGTTGCCCTTCTTGGTGAGGGGCTGGTACTGGTGATAGCATCCGCCGTCGGGGAGCTGAGTGGAAGCGATGTCGATGATCCTCTCTCTTGCTCTGTCAGGTATCTGGTGAACAAAGCCCAGTATATCCTGGTTGGAGTCACGGAAGCCCATGCCTCTGCCGATGCCCGACTCAAAGTAAGAAGCCGAACGTGACAGGTTGAATGTTACCATGCACTGATACTGGTTCCAGATATTTACCATGCGGTCAACCTTGTCATCGGGAGTATTTACATTCAGTATGCCCAGCAGCTTGTCCCACGAAGCCTTGAGTTCAGCCAGACCTGCATCTACCTTTTCAGGAGTATCGAACTGCTCCATCATAGCCTTAGCCTTTACCTTGTTGATGGTCTTGCCGTCAGCCTCGAACTTCTGGTCAACAGGCATCTCAACATAACCCAGTATGAAAATGAGGGTCTTGCTCTCGCCTGCGCCCAGCTTTATCTCCTTGTAGTGAGAAGCGATAGGCGACCAGCCGTCAGCGAAGGAGTCGTTAGCCTTGCCTGCCATTACAGCCTGAGGGTCGTTGAAGCCGTTGTACAGACCGATGAAAGAATCTCTGTCTGTATCGTAGCCGTCAATGCTGTCATTTACAGAGTAGAATGCGTAGTGATCGCGTCTGTCTCTGTATTCGGTCTTGTGGTAGATAACAGAGCCGTCAACCTCAACACGACCTGTCGAGAAGTTTCTCTGGAAGTTTGTGCAGTCGTCCTGAGCGTCCCACAGACACCACTCTGCGAAAGAGAACAGCTTAAAGCTCTTCTCAGCGCCGCTCTTGTTGGTGAGGACTACCTTCTGCACTTCGCCGTTGTAGTTGTTAGGTACAAAGAATGTTACCTCAGCTTCCAGACCGTTCTTTTCGCCCTTGATGATGGTGTAGCCCATACCGTGACGGCAGGTATACGCATCAAGTTCGGTCTTTACAGGCGACCAGCCGGGATTCCATACAGTGCCGTTATCGTTTATGTAGAAATATCTGCCGCCCATGTCGATAGGCACATTGTTGTAACGGTAACGTGTGATCCTTCTCAGCCTTGCGTCCTTGTAGAAGCTGTAACCGCCTGCTGTGTTTGAGATAAGTGAGAAGAACGCCTGTGAACCGAGATAGTTTATCCACGGATATGGCGTTCTGGGTTCGGTAATGACGTACTCCTTATTAGCGTCATCAAAAAAACCGAATTTCATTGGGTAAATTCCACCTTTCCTGTTTATTATTCTAAAACTAGAATCTGTTGACATATATTATATCCCCTTTTTACGGGGGAACAAATAACTTGATTTATAGCGATCCGCCTCTCAGCGGTCAAGCGAATACGGTGCTTCCGAATAGTCCGACTCGAACTGCTGCAAGCCGTCAAACTTTTCAGCGGCGGGGTATCTCACCGTGATGCCGCCCCCGCTCCAGCAGACATACATTATCCTGCCGTCACGCACCGCCACGCTGAAATCCTCATTATCCGCAGGATGCATACGCTCCTCCAGCGCCTCTGTAAGCCACGAGCCTTCACCTCTGTGATACATGCCGCTTTCGGGCGAGCCGTCAATTTCTGCCAGTGCTTTCTCGGCGCAGTCAAACGCCTGTTTCGCCCGCCTGAGCATTTTCCGCTCACGCATGTTCCCGCTGCCTATCTCCGTGACGTATTCTATCAGCGCAGAGCCGTCCCTGTCAACGCTGACTATAATATCCGCATTGACCTTGTTTTCGGGTGCATCGCGGGGTATCACCGTTAATTTCAGCGTCACCGTGTTGCCGCCCGCGTTTGCCTTTACCACCGCAGGCGCATAACTGCTTATGTCAGCCGCTTTCGGAAAATCCGTATTGAACAGCCTGAAATCGCTGTCAACTGCCCTTATCCGCTTTGCAGTCAGCTCATCTGCCGCACCGCCGTCGCCGTCAGCCAGCAGACCCAGCCAGCGCTCCACCAGAGCCATCGCCGTTTGCTCGGCTATCTCCTCATCGCTCACTTCCGTCAAAGAAGCATCTGCCGCCGCAGTATCTTCACCAACGGTCAGCTCTTCCCCTGAAACAGCCGTTTCCTGCCCTGACAGCGCATCACTGTAACCGTCCCACGTACAGCCGCCCAGCATCATCGCCGCTGCCGCCGTGCCTGCCAGAAATTTTATTCTTCGGTGTAGAACCTCTGCCAGCATTTAAAGGTCTCGCCTTTTTTCAGTTCGCAGTAGCCTGTGACCTCTTTATCAAGCCCCAGATTTGGAGCATTTATCATAGCAGTCATCGGCTCGGGGCAGAAATAGCCCTTGTCGCCGCTGTCATTCCACATATTCCAGAACCTGAACTCCTTCGACACTTCGTTGAGAAGCGTACAGCCGCTCTTAATATCCCTGATGATAACGCCGTTGAAGGGCTTGTCCTTATAGGTGTTCATCACTGCGGTGTACATATCGTTGTCCAGCGGCTGACCTGTGGGCACTTTTGTACCGTTCAGGTACTCCTTGTCCCAGTCTGCCAGCGGCTGAAGTTTCTCAGTCGGGAGACATCTTCTGTTCAGCTCGCACTTCTCGCCGACAGGCACGCAAAGCCTCATATCAGCCTCACTGCCGCCGTCTTTCAGCGGTGCATTGAAGCATGTGTGTGTGCATATCGAAACAGGCAGAGCCTTATCGCTGTTTGAAGTCAGATAGATCTCCTGTTTAAGCCCGTCCTTAGAGAGCGTAAATGTATACGAGATCTTGAAATCAACGGGGAAATAGCTGTACATCTCGTCCCTCTCGTCATAAACGTAAGAGGTTATCAGCACGCACTTGCCGTTCTCGTCCGAAAAGCACTCGATCTCATGTGCGCGTTTATGCACCCAGCCGTGTATGAAATTATCGAGCTTCTGCTCATTCACAGGCAGCTCATATACCGCATCAGAGGTCTTTAAAACGCCCTTGTCAAAGCGGTTCGGCAGATAGAGCGTGGGCAGTCCCCATATCTCCCTCTGCTCTTCTATGGTTTTCATCGGAACATATTTTCTGAACTTAAATATTTCCAGATCATTCTGATCGTCCCTCATTCTCAGCACAGCCGAGCCGACGGACGGTGCGATTATCGCAGTATACTTATCCGACTGCATCTTAACGCAGTCAGTACCCTTGAACTGATAATTCAAGTCTATCTTATTCACTTTAAGTCTTCCTTTCAGGCGCAGATTTAACAAATATATTATATCATATCTGCGCCGATTATTCAAGTCTTTTTAACTATTTTCGCACATTTTAATAATTTCTCGCTGCCCGATTTGAACAACTTTACACCAAAGCGAAAACGTTTTAGTAAATTGCACATATTAGCCATCTGTTAACCTTACTTTTTGCACGAATAAGCACCCGCCCGACAGCCGCCGCGCCTGTTCGGCTGCATAGCCCGCATCTGCAAATGTGCTGACACGCACCGAACATCTGATTTGCCGCGCTCCCGAACGATGCTCCTGCGCCAAAGTGTCTGTTATCCGAAAACGTTTGCGCTCACATTTTTTGAAAACGCGCCGACACCATTCTGCTCGCCGCACATCACCGACCCGCCCGAACTGCGCAGTATCACACAAGTATCAACACTCCGCAGAGCGCCCGCCGAAATGAAAACACACTCATCGACCTGCCGATGACCGTCGTGAGGTTCGTCCGAAATCGTTTGCGCCTGCATTATCACGAGCCACTTCATCAGCATTCCGCACCCCTCAGCTTTTCTGCCCGTCAGACCTCCGAATTATGCAAAGTATTCCCCTAAGTTCGCCATTTTGCAGAGCGCACCCCCTCATTCAGCAAAGCTCCTGCCGCCGCAAAATTTCAAGTCTCCCGAAATCGTTTGCGCTCACATTCACAGCGGACACCCCTTTCAGCAGTGTGTCCAAACCTCGAATTTACCCCTTTAGCGTACCGCAGAGCGCTTTTCACTTTGCCGCCGCGCCGCCGCTTCCGTTACGAAAACGTTTAACTTAAAAATCAATATGATTATCCCTTTAACACACCAATATCTGATAACCGTAATTCAGCGTTCTTGGGGAGGGGGTATGTGACACACCGATTTACCATATCTGCCCTGTTCGCTTGCAAAAATGTAGTGTGTCAGGGGGATAACCACATTATTTTTTGACAAAAACAGCATTCTTCCGACCATGCCAACAATTATGAATTATGAATTATGAATTATGAATTGAAAGTTTGCTTGGAAAAATGTGGTGTGTCAGGGGGATAACCACAAAAATCAAATAAGCGCACAGCCATCGACTGTGCGCTATCATATCATTATTCAGCTTTACAGAATTCCTGTCTGCCGCGCGAGAAAATATCGCCGCCGTAGCAGTCATCGGCAACTATAAGCGGAAAATCCTCCACATACAGCTTTTTCACCGACTCACAGCCCAGATCATCAAACGCGATGACCTCGCAGGACTTTATGCAGTTGCACGCCAGTGCCCCCGCGCCGCCAACGGCACAGAGATAGACCGCTTTGTTCCTCACAACAGCGTCCCTGACCTCCTGTGAGCGCTCGCCTTTGCCTATCATTCCACCCAGACCGAGATCAAGCAGTCTCGGTGCAAACCTGTCCATTCTGCCCGAAGTTGTCGGACCGCACGAACCGATCGGCTTGCCCTCAGGCGCAGGTGTAGGACCTGCATAGTATATCACAGCACCTTCCAGCGGTATCGGAAGCTCCCTGCCCTCATCGAGCAGAGCCGCAAAACGCTTATGTGCCGCATCTCTGGCAGTGTAAACAGTGCCTGTCAGCAGTATCTTGTCACCGCAGTGCAGTTCACCGCTTCTCGCTTTCAGCTCTTCTGTGCGAAATGCCCTGATCTCGGACATATTACTCTTCCTCACCCTCGCTGACAATATCCAGACCGTCATCTATCAGGTCTCTTGCAGTGTTTACTGCGCCTATGCTGCTGCCGTACAGGTCATTCAGCGAAGTTACCAATTTCTGAACAGTATCGCTCAGTGTAGTGAACTGCTCCTTGACAGCTGTTCTGATCTCAACAGTATCATTCTTGATCGCCGCAGCCTTAGCCTTAGCATCAGCAATAACTCTCTCAGCCTCTTCCTCTGCGTCCTTCTTAACCTTGTTAGCCTCAGCGTAAGCCGCACCTGTTACCTGGTCAGCCTCTCTCTTAGCCTCAGCTCTGGTGTTTTCAGCGTTTTCTCTTGCAGAGCTCAGAGTCTGCTCAGCCTCAGCATTCGCCTTTGTAACAGTAGCTTCTGCCTGTGCATTAGCATCGTCGATAGCCTGATTAGCCTGTGCCTCAGCCTCATCAGTGATCTGCTTAGCGTCAGCCCTTGCCTTCTCGATAGCCAAGTTAGCTGTCTGCTGTGCCTGTACGAAGATCTGACCCATATCGAACGCCTGCTGTGTGCCGCTGTTCTCTGCCTGCTGTGCTTTAGCTTCAGCCTGCTTTACTTTGGCCTCCGCGTCAGTCACCTTATCTTTAAGCTGTTCGATCTCGGCATTTTTCTCCTCGATCTCAGCGTCCTTATCTGCTATCTGCTGTTCATAATCAGCGATCCTGACCTTCATGGTGTCAGTGGAAGCCATCAGCTCAGCTATCTTCTGCTTAGCTTCTTCTACCTTAGCTTCCAGTTCCTTCTTTGCCTCGTCGTCGCCCTTTGAATCGCCGCCCTGCTTGAGCTGATCAATAGTCTCCTCCTGATCCTTCACCTTATTCTCAAGTTGATAGATTTTGGAAGTCAGCTCGTCAACATACTGCAAAACGTCCTGCTTATCAAAGCCGCCGACTCTTACTGTTCTCAAATAACCATTACCAGCCATTTTCTATTCCCTCCTGAATATATGCTTGCACAAATATATTTGCAATAAAGTTTAATACTACCTTATTATACTATAAATAAAAAATTATTTCAACCACTTGCTTTGACGATTTATGCAAAAAAATGAAATTTCAGTAAACCTCACAATATTTTTCAAGTATTTTGTGCATTTTTCCGTACAATACGTCCCTAAGATCATGTTATTTGACCATTTACAAGCAGCGGCGTTGCAGTTCAGCTTTCATGTCAAATAGCTGAACTTTATTCAGAAAAACTGAACATTACATATTATATTAAACGACATAAACCCTCGCCGCCTTCCATACCTTAACCGTAGATCGCGGTACGATCAGCGTTCAGTGCAAAGGATCTCATGCCGTTTACTATAATTCAAAGACGAGCCAGCCGACCCGTCTTTGAAAAAGTGATCTTACTTATTCTTGAATACGTTGAATATATCGTCATAGAGGTCAGTCTTGTCAGCCGCTTTCACGCCTGCCTTGTACATAGCCTCTGCATCTGCCTTCTTGTCAGCCTCAGTTCTCTGGAAAGAGAAAGTCGAAGCATTAGGTGCCGCAGATACCTGCTGTGCCTGCGCCTGTGCCTGTGAAGCCTGGAGAGCTGCCGCCTCAGCATAGCTGGCCGCTGAAGGGTTGCCGTCAACGAAATCAGCCGCGATAACAGTAACGTCCATGCTGTCCTTGCTGTCAGGGTTAGTGCCGTTGCCGAAGATTATCTCAGCGCCGTCATCAGCCGCATCTGCGATAGCCGCAGTCAGTTCGTCCATATCGCTTATCAGCAGATCCTCGCTCATGGTAACATTTACTATCAGTCTTCTTGCGCCTGCGATGGAAGTCTCCAGTATCTTTGAAGCTATTACCTGCTCCACAATATCCTGTACCTTATCCTTGCCCTCGCCGTGACCGATAGCGATGTGCGCTCTGCCCGCACCCTTGAGTATGGTGGTCACATCAGCAAAGTCAACGTTTATCTCATCATGTCTTGTGATTATCTCAGCTATCGCGATAACATCGGTTTTCAGCACTTCATCTGCGATCTGGTAGGACTGCTTCATAGTCAGCCTCATATCGCTGGTGATAAGGTTCTGGTTAGGTATAACGATCAGCGCGTCAACGTGCTTTACCAGCTGTTCGATACCGCTCTCAGCCCTCTGCATCTTCTTTACGCCCTCAAATTTGAAAGGCTTTGTAACTACCGCGATGGTCAGCTTTTCAAGGCTCTGTGCGATCTCAGCAACGACAGGAGCTGCACCTGTGCCTGTACCGCCGCCCATACCTGCGGTGATGAATACCATATCAGCGTCCTTGATAGCCTCAGCTATCTCGTCCTGGCTCTCCTGTGCGGAAGCCTCGCCTATCTCGGGCTTAGCACCTGCGCCCAGACCGTGAGTCAGCTTAGCGCCTATCTGGATCTGTCTGTCTGCTCTGGACTTTTTGAGTGCCTGTATATCGGTATTTACGGCTATGTACTCAACATTGCCCTGTATACCTGCCTCTGCGATGCCGTTGAGGGCGTTTCCGCCGCCGCCGCCGACACCGATGACTTTTATGCTTGCGCCGACAACCGGCTCTTCTACAAATTCATAACTCATAGTGAACATCCTCCTGAAAAATTTTTACTGCCCTCGGGTCTTTCCCCATATATTTCTTCTGTCTATTTACCGCATGACCCGAAGAACACAATTAGATACATTAATACTATAACACAAATCCCCCGAAATGTAAAGGATTTTGCTGATATTAGGCGATTTTGATGGTTTAATTTTTTGTTAATTAGTAAACTTACCACCCGTAATTACCGTTATCCCAGCCGCCGCCGTAATCATATGTGTTATCAGACCACCCGCCGTTATCATAGCCGTAGCCGTTGTCATAAGTGTTGTCGGACCAGCCGCCGTTATCATAGCCGTAGCCGTTGTCATAGGTGTTGTCAGACCACCCGCCGTTATCATAGCCGCCGCCGTTGTCATAGGTGTTGTCAGACCAGCCGCCGTTGTCATAGCCGTAGCCGTTGTCAGCGCTGCCCGCTGCACCTCCGTTTTCGGCGTTATTTCCGCCGTTTCCGTTCGTGCCGCCATCGCTTTGTGAGCTGTCAGTATCCACAGGCGCATCAGCGGGTTCAGCCGCGCCGCTATCAGGCTTTTCAGCACTGCTTTCATCGGTTTTTTCGGGGTCTTTGCCCATATTGACCTTACCGAGATACTGCTCCTTTGGTATGGCAGAAACGCCGTTCTCCGAGCCGTTGTATATCAGTGTGCCCTCATATCCCTCAGCCAGCCTGTTCATCACCTCAGAGAAATAGCTGAGCTTATAGTCAATATCCGCCGAACTTCCCAGCTTGACATCGAGCCTGTCATCAATATTCATTATTATATTCGCACGGGACGAAATATCTATCGACCTGACATTTTTATACTTCTGCTTTCTAAGTTCAGTCAGCAGATCCATTATGATCTTGTCGCTGTAACCGTCCTCAGACCTCAGCATCTCACCTGCGTCCCTGTATGCGAATATATCCTCCTCAGTCAGTTCCTCGCCGTCGTCGATCAGATCCTGCGCCACATAGAACTTAAAGCCCGTTATCACAGGTATGCCGCCCGTCGGCGCGGGGTTATCGGCTTCCAGTATCTTCCCCGATGTGCTGAGCACATAGTAACCGCCTTCGTACTCAATATCAGCGGCTTTTTCAGCCTGTTTGCAGTCGATCACGACAGTTGACGGATACTCCTTCGTGACCTTCACCTCGTCTATATACACCAGATTATCGGTCAGCCTTTTCTCCGCCCTGCTCACATCTGTTCGCACAAGGTTCATATCCTCATATATGCCGCCCGCGTTGATTATCTGATCTTCGGTGTAAAGCGTCACACCCTTGACCTCCACCTCGCTGACGTTGAAGAACACCGTCATGCAAAGCACCAGTATCACCACCACCGCGATGACTGCCGCCGCCGCATAAAGCGCCCTTATATTCAGCTTATGCCTGACCCTCACTGCATTAGCCTGACCGCTCTCGAAATTCCCATTCATTCTGCTCTTCCTTTTCTGTTTTTTCCCAATTTTGATATGTATTGCTGATGATACACAACCAAATTGGGATCCTGTTTTTTTACCTTCCGCTCAGCATTCAGCCCAATGCCGTACAGTCAACCGTACATGCTGTCGCGCCTGCCGCTTTTTCGGCATCTGCCTGCGGCTCACCCGAACGCCCTGCGTATATCAGCCCCCAGCGACCCGAAGGCTCTCTCTATCTGTTCATATCCCCTGTCGATGTACTGTACACCGCTAACGGCAGTCATACCCTCAGCGCCCAGCGCCGCCGCGACCAGTGCCGCGCCGCCTCTCAGCTCATGCGCCATCACATTCGCGCCGTACAGCCTGCTAACGCCCTGTATCACCGCCGTGCGCCCCGATGTTTTAATATCTGCGCCCATGCGCACCAGCTCATCGACATGCCTGTATCTGCATTCAAAAATATTCTCGGCTATCATACTGCTTCCCCGCGCCGTAGCCAGTGCCGCCATCACAACAGCCTGCGCATCTGTGGGAAAGCCGGGATAAGGCATAGTCCTTATCATCCTCACGGCTCTGAGCGGTCTCGCACAGCTTATAAAAATGCTGTTTTCGGGGCAGTAGACCGCCGCGCCCATCTCTTCAAAAACCGCTGTCACCGCCCGCACGTCCTCACAGTTCACACCCAGCAGACCAAGCTCACCGCCTGTTGTCGCAGCCGCCGCCATGTAAGTCGCCGCCGCTATCCTGTCGGGCATGACTTCATATTCACAGCCATGCAGTGACTTTACGCCGTTTATGCGTATCGTACTGCACCCCGCGCCGCGTATGTCAGCCCCGCATCTGTTGAGAAGAGCTGCCAGGTCGCGTATCTCGGGTTCTCTTGCCGCGTTGCGTATGAGTGTTTCGCCCTCGCCGCACACAGCCGCCAGCATTATGTTCTCAGTCGCCCCCACCGACGGGAAAGGCAGGTCTATCACAGCCCCGCGTATCCCCTTAGGGCACACACAGCTTATACGCCCATGCTCTTCACTTATCTTCACGCCGAGCTGTCTCAGCGCCGTGATATGCATATCTATCGGTCTTGGACCCAGCTCACAGCCGCCCGGATAGCTCAGCTCGCACTTTCCCGTCCTGCCAAGCACCGCGCCCATAAATACTATGGAGCTTCGCATCTCCCGCATAAGTGCCTCGCTTATGCAGAAACCCTCAGCCCCGCTCGTATCGGTAACAGCCGTGTTGTCCCTGAAACTGCACTTGCAGCCCAGTTCGTTAAGTATCCTGCAAGCAGTAAAAACGTCCGAAAGCTCGGGACATCGTGTCAGCACCGTTCTGCCCTCAGCCAGCAGGCAGCCCGCCAGCAGCGGCAGAGCGCTGTTTTTAGCCCCCTGCACCTTTATCTCGCCGCACAGCCGTTTACCGCCTTTTATGATAAGCCTTTGCATAAGCCCCGCCCCTTTTTAGTAAAGTATAGCTTATCTTATGCATCAGCGTACTTTTTCGTTACTTACCCGTTCAGCCTGACTGTCACGCACTCGTCAAGTTCTTCCTCTGTCATATCAGTGACATTTATCATCATCTCAATGGTGACATCTTTGCCCTCAAAGCCGTTCAGCGTATCACCAACGACTTTTCCG
>NZ_CACWPP010000092.1 GCF_902762735.1 uncultured Ruminococcus sp. | reverse complement strand
CGAAAATGTCAACTATATAAACCCCGAAAAATAGGGCTTTCAGGGGTCAAAACATAAAAGTTGACAAAATTGACGGGGGTATTATAAAGCCAAAATAAATAAATTACCATATATTGGAAATTATCTATTGTTTTTACATTTTATCCCTTACCCTGTCAACATTGTCAATTTTCTCAAAAACAAGGCTGAAACCCCGAAAAATAGGGCTTTTAAAAGCTGACAAAGCGATGTCAATTTGTGTCAACTTTGTCAACTTTTATATTGTAGTAACACGGCGGGAGTAACGCCGACGCAGTCGCGTGCGCCCCCGCCCTACCCCATGTTTGCCGCACATACGCGATAAAACGGCTCACTTTCGGTCATGTCAATAATTATGAATTATGAATTATGAATTATGAATTAACTTAGCCAGATACTGCCCTGTGTAGCTTTCCTTGCATGCCGCCACATCTTCGGGGGTGCCTGTGCAGACTATCGTGCCGCCATTGTCGCCGCCTTCGGGTCCCAAGTCGATGATGTGGTCGGCTGTCTTTATCACATCGAGGTTGTGTTCGATGACAAGCACCGTGTTGCCCGCATCTGCCAGCTTTTGCAGAACTTCTATCAGCTTGTGGACATCTGCCGTGTGCAGACCTGTGGTCGGCTCGTCAAGTATATAGATGGTCTTGCCTGTGGCGCGCTTTGAAAGTTCGGTCGCCAGCTTGACGCGCTGTGCCTCACCGCCCGAAAGGGTAGTGGCAGGCTGACCTATCTTCACGTAGCCGAGACCTACCTCGTAGAGAGTCTGTAACTTGCGCTGTATCTTCGGCATGTTCTCAAAGAACTTCACGCCCTCTTCAACGGTCATCTCCAGCACATCGTAGATGCTCTTGCCCTTGTACTTGACTTCCAGCGTTTCACGGTTGTAGCGCTTGCCGCCGCAGACTTCGCAGGGTACGTAAACATCGGGCAGGAAGTGCATCTCTATCTTGATGATGCCGTCGCCCTCACAGGCTTCACATCTGCCGCCCTTGACATTGAACGAAAATCTTCCCGCGCCGTAGCCTTTCATCTTTGCGTCCTGTGTCTGTGCGAAAAGTTCGCGTATATCCGAGAACACCCCTGTGTAGGTGGCGGGGTTTGAGCGCGGCGTTCTGCCGATGGGCGACTGGTCGATATTGATGACCTTGTCGAGATAGCTTACGCCCTCCATTTTCGTGAAAGCGCCCGCCCTGACTTTTGCGCGGTTGAGCTTGCCAGCAAGGTGCTTGTAGATGACTTCGTTCACCAGCGATGACTTGCCGCTTCCCGAAACGCCTGTCACGCAGGTGAAAGTCCCCAGCGGTATCTTAACGGTCACATCTTTCAGGTTGTTCTGTGATGCTCCCTTTACTGTCAGGAATTTTCCGTTTCCCTTTCGCCGCTCTGCGGGTACGGGTATCTTCCGCTTGCCGCTGAGATACTGCCCTGTTATCGAACGTTCGCACGCCTTTATATCCTCCACTGTGCCTGCCGCCACGACTTCACCGCCGTGTATGCCCGCACCTGGTCCTATATCCACCAGATAATCCGCCGCATACATGGTATCTTCGTCATGCTCTACCACTATCAGTGTATTGCCCAGATCGCGCAGGCGGCGCAGAGTGGCTATCAGCTTTTCGTTGTCGCGCTGGTGCAGACCGATGGACGGCTCGTCCAGAATATACAGCACGCCCACCAGCGATGAACCTATCTGTGTCGCAAGGCGTATGCGCTGGCTCTCGCCGCCCGAAAGCGTGCCTGCCGAACGTGATAGCGTCAGGTATTCAAGTCCCACGCTGGCAAGGAAGCCCAGCCTGTCCTTTATCTCCTTGATTATGCGTTCACCTATCAGCCTGTCACGCTGAGAAAGTTCCAGCCCGTCGAGAAATTCCAGTGCGCTGACAACGCTCTTGTCGCAGAGTTCGGCTATATTCAGCCCGCCCACCGTCACACTGAGGCTCTCGGCTTTAAGTCTTCTGCCCTTGCAGGCGGGGCAGGCTTCCTCAGTCATATAGCCCTCTATCTCGTTCTTCGTCCAGTCGCTGGAAGTCTCCTTGTAGCGCCTGTCGAGGTTATTTATGACACCCTCGAAAGCAGTTTCGTACTCCGCCTGATAGAACTTGCTGTCGCGCTTGAGGTGCAGTTTCTCTTCACCCGTACCGTACAGGAAATAGTCCAGCTGTTCCTTAGTCAGCCGGCTGACAGGCTTATCCAGCGGCACACCGTACTGTTCGGATATGGCGTTGAAATACATCATCGCCACCGAACCGTTCTCAGCCGTCCAGCCGCTTGCCTTTATCGCGCCCTCAGCTATGGAAAGTTCTTTGTTCGGCACTACCAGGTCGGGGTCTATCCTGCGGAAAACGCCCAGACCCGTACACTTCTCGCACGCACCGTAGGGGTTGTTGAATGAGAACATGCGCGGTGCAAGTTCACCGATGGAAACGCCGTGTTCGGGGCAGGCGTAGTTTTGCGAGAAACTCATTTCCTCCCCGCCGATGATGTCAGCTGTCACCAGTCCGCCTGTCAGCGAAGCGCATGTTTCGATGCTGTCAGTCAGCCTTGACTTTACGCTTGGTTTTATGGCTATCCTGTCCACCACTATCTCGATGGTGTGCTTTTTGTTCTTTTCAAGTTCGATGTTCTCGGACAGGTCGTAGTTTATCCCATCGACCCTCACCCTTGCGAAGCCCGACTTTCTCGCCTGCTCGAACTCCTTGACATGAGTGCCCTTGCGCCCGCGTATTATGGGAGCTAACAGCTGTAATTTCGTGCCCTCTTCCAGCGCCATCAGCTGATCGACTATCTGATCGACCGTCTGCTGTTTTATCTCACGCCCGCATACAGGGCAGTGGGGCACGCCTATCCTCGCATAAAGCAGTCGCAGATAGTCGTATACCTCAGTGACAGTACCCACCGTTGAGCGGGGGTTTTTCGATGTGGTCTTCTGGTCGATGGAGATGGCTGGCGACAGCCCTTCGATGCTTTCCACATCGGGCTTGTCCATCTGCCCCAGAAACATTCTCGCGTAAGATGACAGCGACTCAACATACCTGCGCTGACCGTCAGCATATATCGTATCGAACGCCAGCGAGCTTTTTCCCGAACCCGAAAGCCCCGTCATCACCACCAGCTTGTCGCGCGGTATGGTCAGGTCGATGTTTTTAAGGTTATGTTCTTTCGCACCTTTTATGATTATTTCGTTTATCGGCATATATCGTCCTCTTTTCGTACTATCTTTCAAGTTCTATAACAAAATAATTTCCACCCTGTATATTGTTTATCCCCACTGCTTTGTATCCCTTTACGCCGTCTATCTCTTTTATGACATCATTTATAATAAGCTGATCGCCGAGAGTGACCTTTGCGCCTACCTGAAGAGCCAACATCTGCTCCTCCAGTTCATCGCGTACCTTATTTTTGTAGAATTCTTCTCTCAGCGCTTTTTCGTCGCCTGTGCCATCAAAATTGCTGACAGGCGCGATGATATAATCGACTTTTTCTGCATTTATAGCGTCAATATCCTTGTCCGCGATGATAGATGTGGTCATAAAGAACTTATTGCAGTCCCTCAGGTATGCGGTATAGCATGTGTTGAGCCATGAGCAGTTCAGAGCATCTGCGTCAGCGTTATTATACTTGCCGTGCGTTATCACCAGCACATTTTTGTCTTTGGTGAGCGTATGAAGATCGGCTGTCTTGTCTATCTGGCTTCTGAACAGGAAATCATTATCCACAGTGAGATCCCTGTACACAGCAGCGCTCAGTGCAAGCACCAGCGCTATTGCGATGTTAGCGCGTTTGACCTTAGGTATTACAGACAGCACTCTGCAAACTATACATACAGCCGCCAGACAGCAAAGAGGCATCAGCATGAAAACATATCTTGCCGAAAAATCACCCATTTTTATTGGGTCGGCGATATATGCAAGGAAAATATCCATCATTACAACGCTGATCATTATAAAAAGCGGCACATAGCATGCCCTGCCCAGCCATTTAACGAAGTTTTTCAGGCTTTGCAGAACATTCTTCACAAACTTCCTGAACCACTCCTCTTTCCTGAAAAGGAAGCACAGCGGCAGAAGCAGTATTATCAGCGCCACAAGACCGCCCAGTATTATGTCATCGGTAGAGGTCTGGTATACCGAAACGTGCCAGCCCATAGATTTTTCAAGTGTGTGATTGAGGAACTTGCGAAATCTCAGCCAGTAGAGCTTTGTCTTGAACTCATCCGCTTTTCTTGCTGATACAGACTGTGCTATCGCATACGGGTAAAATGCTATCGAAAGCCCGAGACTGAGTGCTGTTGCCGCGCCGTAGATGAACATGGCTTTTATCTGTTTGCGGCACAGCAGGTAGATGCACATGCATGCAGTGAACATGCCGCAAAAAGCCGCTACTGTATAGTTTGTAAAAAACAGTAAAAACGCTGACACCGCAAGGGGCGGCAGGTCTTTTTTCAGCTGTACGCTGCCTGTTTTCTGATAATTTTTGAACAGCCTTGTGTTGAAATAGATATACAGCATGGTCAGCATGGTGATGAAGCAGTACTGCCGCAGGAATATTATTGTCATAAGCGAGCCGATACATGCACCGTAAAAAGCACATGGCACGAGTGCCGCGAACTTGTTCCCGAACAGCAGTTCACCTGTCTTGAACAGGAATATCTGTATGACTATCATAGATACCGCGTTGATGAAGTATATCTGATAGTACGAGAAAGTATCGGGGAAAAACGAGCAGACTGTATGCACCGCGAAGTAGAACAGGGGAGGGTGGTGGTCAAGCGTCTGGTTGTGGTAGACCGAACCGTAGGCAAAGCGCTCGCCTTTTTGCACGGTAACATAGTTTTTCAGCTGTTCACCATCTACCCATTCGCGGAAATTATCAATGTTTTGGACGAGTGTATCCATATCATTTTCAAGCGGGATACCGTCATTCAGGTGGAAAAACGGCTTGTAGTAGCTGTTTGACAGCCCGTAGCTCCACACTTCATCAGAATGTGTGCCCTGTTTCTGAAATGCAAACACGTAAGTCGAGTAGGCAAGCTGTGTTACGATAATTATTGCCAGCAGGATATAGGCGGCTATACTTCTCTTTTTCTCCTGCTGTTTCATTTCATCGCTCATTACTTCTTTTCCCCTTTCAGCTCGGCTATCTTGTCACGCAGGAATGCCGCATGCTCGAATTCCAGCAGTTTTGCGGCTTCTTTCATCTCTTTTGTCAGCTTTTCTATGAGGCGCTGCTGTTCTGCCTTTGACAGCTTTGATGCCTGTCTTGCCGAATACTCTGCTTCTTCCTTTGTTGAGATCTCTATGACATCGCGTATCTCTTTGACGATGGTTTTAGGTGTTATGCCGTGTTCTTCGTTGTACTGCATCTGTATCGCGCGGCGGCGTTCGGTTTCGCGTATGGCGTTCTCCATCGAGCGTGTGACGCTGTCTGCGTACATTATAACAGTGCCCTCAGCGTTTCGTGCGGCTCTGCCTATCGTCTGTATCAGTGCGCTCTCAGAACGCAGGAAACCTTCTTTGTCGGCATCAAGTATGGCTACCAGCGATACTTCGGGCAGGTCAAGACCCTCTCTCAGCAGGTTTATGCCCACCAGCACATCGAACTCGCCCAGTCTCAGGTCACGGATTATCTCCATGCGCTCGATGCTGTCTATGTCGTGGTGCATGTATCTTACCTTGACATCAAAGCCTTTGAGATAAGCGGTCAGATCCTCTGCCATTTTCTTTGTGAGGGTAGTGACCAGCACGCGCTGGTTTTTCTCTACACGCTGATTTATCTCGCTGAGGAGATCCTCTATCTGCCCGTCGGAGGGTCTTACCGATATGAGCGGGTCAAGCAGACCTGTGGGTCTTATGACCTGTTCGACTATCTGTGCGCTTTTCTCCTTTTCGATGGGTCCCGGTGTGGCAGAAACGAAGATCGCCTGATTTATGTGGCTGTAAAATTCATCGAACTGAAGAGGTCTGTTATCCAGTGCGGAAGGCAGTCTGAAGCCGTAGTTGACCAGTGTTTCCTTACGCGCCCTGTCGCCCGCGTACATGCCCCTTACCTGCGGCAGTGAAACGTGTGACTCGTCCACCATCAGCAGAAAATCATCGGGCATAAAGTCCAGCAGAGTGAACGGCACTGCGCCCTTAGGTCTGCGGGCAAGCACGCGGGAATAGTTCTCGATGCCGCTGCAAAAGCCTATCTCTTCCAGCATTTCCATATCGTAGTTGGTGCGCTGTTGTATGCGCTGGGCTTCTATCAGCATGCCCTTGTCCTCGAAGTACTTCACCCTTTCGGCAAGTTCTTCCTTTATTTCTCCGATGGCATCAAGCATCTTCTCGCGCCCGACTATATAGTGCGAAGCGGGGAAAACAGCGGCGTGGGTCAGTTCACTCAGCCTTTCGCCCGTCAGCACATTTACTTCTGTGATGCGGTCTATCTCGTCGCCGAAAAATTCTACCCTAAGCGCCGTATCGGTGGAATTTGCGGGGAATATCTCAACTATATCGCCCCTCACGCGGAACTTGTTTCTGACGAAATTTATATCGTTGCGCTCATACTGTATGCCCACCAGCTGTGCTATCAGTTCATCGCGGGATTTTTCAGCCCCCTTGCGAATGCTGACCACCATGCTTTTATACTCAGACGGGTCGCCCAGCGAATATATGCAGGAAACGCTGGCAACTATGATGACATCGCGCCTTTCGGTTATGGCTGAGGTAGCAGAGTGGCGCAGTTTATCTATCTCGTCATTTATTGAACTGTCCTTTTCGATATAGACATCAGTGCTGGGCACGTATGCTTCGGGCTGGTAGTAGTCGTAGTAGCTGACGAAGTATTCCACCGCGTTATTGGGGAAGAACTCCTTGAACTCGGAGCAAAGCTGTGCCGCCAGTATCTTGTTGTGAGCCAGTACCAGCGTGGGACGGTTAAGGCGTTCAATGACATTCGCCATAGTGAAAGTCTTGCCCGAACCTGTTACGCCCATGAGGGTCTGTTCGCGCATACCGCTTTGTATGCCTTTTACCAGCGCATCGACAGCCTGAGGCTGATCTCCCGACAGCTTATAATCCGAGACTAGCTGAAAATGATCCATTCCGCGACCTCCTTATCTGACAATAAGACGGCAAAGCAGGCGTTTCCTGCCATGCTGTCAAGATGATACTGTATCTATCTGCAAAAATATACTTATCGACATTTATGACCTGCAAAAATTGATTTCCGTGGTTTTATCGAACAACTGTTTAACATTATACTACTAACGATTTTTAATGTCAAGAGTTTCTGTGAAACTTTGGCTTTGCGGCTTTGTCTGTACGAATGTTTGTACTTTTAGCCGTATTCCCGCCCTGTGTTCCTGACATACTGCCGCGATAGTTCGCGGTTCTATCGTGGGTGAGCGATGGTCGGACGGCGGGGGCAAGCCACACGCCCTACAATTTTTGAATTGCGTTACCCTTCCAGGACTGCTTACCGCTCGCCGACACAGTTTTGCAGTTATTATCATTTGGACTGCGCCGCGACTGCCGCGATAGTTAGCGGTTCTATCGTGGGTGAGCGATGGTCGGACGGCGGGGGCAAGCCACCCGCCCTACAATTTTTGAATTGCGTTTCACGCGGGGACTGCTTAACGCCGTCAAAGCTGTCGCGCTAATTGACGCGGGCAATTCGCCGCCAGCACACAGAAAGAGCGTGAACGGCAGTTTCGTTCACGCTCTTATCTTTGCGAATTGCCCGCTTTTGGCTTGCTTTGGGCGAGGGTCTTGACCTCTTACCGTCTTTTGCTTTGTTCGCCCAAATAGATAGCACGTATCGTTGCTTACTGCTTCCCCGATTGAGGGGCGCTGCCCCTCAAACTCCCCGCAAGCCCTCTGGCGGCGGGCTTGACCGACCGCTCTGACTCGCGCATAGCTTGTTGTGCTTGCTCCGTTTCGTTGGCGGCACGACATTCTCCAATGCATGCCAATAATTATGCATTATGAATTATGAATTATGAATTATAAAAGCGGTTTTTTCTTCATCTGACCCGCATTTCGCGGGAATTTCTCGGGCGTGGCTGTAAGTTTGCGTATCAGTATCAAAGTCCTGCCGTCACCGCTTGGTAAGGTGTATTCGATGACTTTCTCGGTCTTGCCGCCCAAAAGTTTTATGGCAGGCTTGGCTATATCAAGTTCTTCCGCACCGCTGCTGCCTTTAAGCGCCGCAAAAAGTCCCCCGACTTTTACAAAAGGCAGACAGTATTCGCAAAGGTCGCGCAGATTTGCCACCGCCCGCGCAGTCGCTATATCGAACTGTTCGCGGTAATCGGGCTTTTTGCCGAATTCCTCAGCCCGTCCGTGTACGCATTTCGCATCAAGCGAAAGCGCATCTGAAATGTCCTGCAAAAAATTCACCCGCTTGTTAAGACTGTCAAGCAGTGTCAGATTGATGTCGTCCCTGAAAACTTTCAGCGGACATGACGGGAAACCCGCCCCTGTGCCTACATCAATAAGGTTCGCCCCCCGCGGAAGTTCAAACAGCGTAAAGGGATATATGCTGTCAAAAAAGTGTTTTTCAGCTATGCCCTCAGGGTCGGTGATGGCAGTCAGGTTGACATGCTCGTTGCGCTCACAGAGCATCTCGGCATATTTATCGAGCCGCCCTGTCTGTTCAGTGGTAAGGGCGATACCGTTCTCATCAAAAATCTTAAAATCTATCATGCTAAAAAATGTACCCGCAAGCGGGGAACTTCTCCTTAAATAAACATCGGGGAAGTGTCCGCCCAAAAGAAGAACTCCGCCCCATACCATTAATTACGAATTATAGATCACCTGCGCATGTGCAGCTTTGTAAGACGGTAATGTTCCCGCCCAAAATCAAAACTTTGCTCATGCCAATAATTACGAATTATAGATCAACTGCGCATGTGCAGTTTTGCCGGACGGTAATGTTCCCGCCCAACAGCAAAACTTTGCCCATGCCAATAATTACGAATTATAGATCAACTGCGCATGTGCAGCTTTGTAAGACGGTAATGTTCCCGCCCAAAATCAAAACTTTGCCCCATGCCAATAATTATGAATTATGAATTATAAATTATGAATTATAAAGACCGCCCCGCAATTATAAACGGAAGCGGTCTTTAGTTTGCAAATTAAAGGTCGATCTTCTGATCGCCGTCGCCCTTGTCGTTGACTGTGTAGTAAGCAACGCCCTCTTCAGGCTTGATATACAGCTTGACAGCCTTTGGGGATCTGTGACCCTTTGACTTGTAGTCCTCTTTAGCAGCCTCTACCAGAGCGGCAACATCTACCTGCTTGTCAGCAAACTCCAGATAAATAATGTCCTTCTCGGCAGCCTTTTCTACAACATCCTTGGTCTTTGCAGCGACCTTATTAGCAGTTTTCTTGGCAGCTTCTTTGGTCTTAGCAGCTGTCTCCTTAACGTCAGCAACTACCTCAGCTGCTTTCTTCTCAACGGCTGCTTTCTTTTCAGCAGCTTTTCTTGTGTTAGCCATTTCCATGCTCTCCTTTTCCTATGATACTATATTTGCAGTGAAGATCACTTCTTGTCAACAGCGTCCTTGAGAGCCTTAGCAGCCTTGAAAGCAGGTACTTTCTTAGCAGGTACATCTATCGGCTCTTTGGTAGAGGGGTTGATCGACTTCTTTGCAGCGCGGTCTCTTACCTCAAAAGTACCGAAACCTGGTATAGCGACTTTATCGCCCTTCTCCAGAGCTTCGGTGATAGTGCTGATAACAGCATCGAGAGCTGCTTCAGCGTTCTTCTTTGTGCTGCCGTTCTTTTCAGCGATAGCAGCCAGCAGTTCAGCTTTCTTCATGTTAACTACCTCCATTTGATATTAAATCCTCCGCACCGCATTGGCACGGGTTAATTTATGTTGATATTATACCCTATAACAACCTCTTTGTCAATCAAAACAAGCCTATTTTAGGGCGTTTTACGCAATCTTTGTAGCCTTGACTAAAATTACCTGCATTCTTCCAAGTATATTTTGTGTTTATTCACACAATGTTTAATAAATGTCTGTAAAGCCCTATTTTGGGGACTATCCGCGTTTACCTGAGTTGACTTGTGAAAAAGAGTCGGAGGGTGAGGAAACGTGAAATATTACCGAACTTTTAAGGCATGATCTGTAAGATGATGTCAGCTGTCGGCGATGAATGTCAGAAATGAACATCGGGATAACTTCCGCCGCAAAGAACGTCTGCCGCTTTGCGCAAACATACATTCCATCAGATGGAATAAATGTCATTATTTTGAACTAAACGGGTCAAATTTCATAAAAACTATTGCATTGATCGCAAAAATGTGTTATAATGGCTGTAAATATAAGAACGATGCGATGTGGATAATTCATAATTATTGACATGGGCGAAAGTTCTGCAAATTTGTGAACGAAAAATGTGTTATGGATCGTAGGGCGGGGGCTTGCTCCCGCCATACAAAATGCTCGGCACACGCGGGGCATTAAAAAAATCTCCCAATTTTGGTGTGTATTGCTGATGATACAAAATGGCTGTTCTTTCGTATTGTTCCCCCGCCTTCGGCGGGGAACAATACGCAACCAAATTGGGATAAAAAAATAAACCCAAAACCAAATAACGCGGGCAAAACAAAGCCCTGATACCTGCCAAAGAGCGTGAGCTTTTTCGCTTTGAACGAAGAGTGAAGCCCAAGTGCGTAAAAGTCGGCACAACATCAGCAACGCTGATCAACATCAGCACAGCTGATGTTTGGGGTATGGCGGCTGTGCCCCCATTTAAGATAGGAGTAAAAAATGGCTACATCTACACAGCTTGTATGCCCGAATTGCGCGGGCACTATGCAGTTTGACCCCACTATCGGGAAAATGAAATGCATATTCTGCGATTCGGTGTTTTCACAGGAAGAGGCTGAGCAGTTCTTCGCTCAGCAGAATGAAGAGGAAGAGATAAAGGAGTCGGGCGCTGACTGGGGCGAGGACGCTGACGGTATGCGTGCATACAGCTGTTCCACCTGCGGTGCGGAGATATTGTGCGACCAGAATACCGCCGCCACAAGATGCCCCTACTGCGATAATACTACTGTCATCGAAGCACAGCTTTCGGGTGCGGTAAAGCCCGATGTTGTGATACCGTTCGCGTTCACTAAGGAACAGGCGATGGAAAAGTACAAGGGCTATTACGAGAAGAGAAAGCTGATACCAAAAGATTTCCTCAGCGGAAGCAGAGTTGAGGAGATACAGGGCGTTTATGTACCTTTCTGGCTGTATGACGGTTCGGTCAGCATTGATGCCGAGTTTGAGGCGGCTGACGTTACCAATAACGACACTGAGATAATAAGGAAGATATACAAGGCTGATAGGCGCGGAAATATCGCTTTTGAGAATGTGCCTGCCGATGCTTCAAAGAGAATGCCCGATGATATTATGGATTCGGTAGAGCCGTTTGATTTCGGTCAGCTGAAGCCGTTCTCGATGACCTATATGCCCGGTTTTCTGGCTGAGAGGTTCGATGTTGAGGGCGATGACGATCTTGAAAGAGCCGAAAAGCGCGTCACCAACTCCGCAAAGCAAAAGACCAGAGCGACCGTCAGACACGATGAAGTCACCGAAACGCGGGGCGATTACAAGGTCAACTACACTAAAAAGAAGTATGCGCTTTTACCCATATGGTATCTGACGACTTCGTGGAACGGCAAGCAGTGGAATTTCGCGATGAACGGTCAGACAGGCAATTTCACGGGCGACCTGCCTGTTGACGGCACAAAGCTGGGCATTCTGACGGGTGGTTCAGCACTGGCGGCGGCAGTACTGCTTTTTCTTATAACAAAGAGCATACCTTTTATACTGGGTGCCGCACTGGTGGTGGGTCTTATAGTTTTCTTTGCCGCAAAAGGAAGCATGAAGCCTGTACACAAGGCGACACAGGCTAATGAGTACATGGCGAAAAAAGTCAGCCTTGTCTACTCAACAGATGATTATGTGCGCACCGAGCGCAAGAAAAAAGAACAGCGGCAGCAATAGCCGCAGAATAAGAAGATCCCCTGCCGCGCGGCGGGGGATATTTTTGTTTCGGAAAACAATTTTGCAAAACGAGGCTGTATTTTTGTGTTATGTGGTTATCCCTTTAGCACACCACTGCAAAATACCTTTATCAATGAGGAAAAACTGAGTTGATGTTATCTTTCCCCCGCCGCAGGCGGGGGAAAGAT
>NZ_CACWPP010000091.1 GCF_902762735.1 uncultured Ruminococcus sp. | reverse complement strand
TTGATGGATATGTCAGCATCACCGCATCTATATGAAAACCAAAACTGCGCTCGCGGAGCATTTTCCGCAGGCGCAGTTTTTCGTTATAACAGCAAAGCCGTAATGCATGTCAATAATTGTGAATTATGAATTATGAATTAAATCGCGGCGGCAGAGTTGTGAAAGTGGCTGAAATAATGGCGTTATCCTTTACATCGGGGGGCGGGTATGTTATAATTTTATTAGGAATATATGCCGCGAAAGGAGTAATTGTATGATACGCTGGGGAATTATCGGTACGGGCAGGATAGCCCGCAGTTTTGCAGAAGCACTGCGCGGGAACGGCTCTGTGTTGGGCGCTGTGGCTTCGCGCTCGCTTGAAAAGGCTGAAAAGTTCGCTGAGGAATTCGGCTTTGAAAAGGCTTACGGCAGTTATGAAGAGCTGGCAAATGATGACAGCCTCAACATAGTCTACATCGCCACGCCGATGTCTGCCCACTATGAAAATACTCTGCTGTGCCTGAACAGCGGCAGGAACGTGCTTTGCGAGAAATCCATCGCACTGAACTGCACACAGGCTGAAAAAATGTTCGCGGCGGCGCATGAAAAAGGTCTGTTCCTCATGGAAGCCATGTGGATGAAGTTCCGCCCCACTTTCCTGAAAGTCAAGCAGTGGGTAGATGAGGGGCGTATAGGCAAAGTGCAGTTCATCAAGGCTGATTTCAACAACTTTGTGCCATATGATAAAGATGACAGGCTTTTCAAGGCGGAATGCGGCGGCGGCGCACTGCTCGACCTGAGCGTCTATCCGCTGACTTTCGCGACTTCCCTGCTGGGCGAACCTGTTAATATCTCGTCACATGCGCATATCGGACGTGACGGCGTAGACCTCAGCAACGAGATAACCCTTGAATTTGAGGGCGGCGCGTTCGCCGCAACAACATCGGGCTTTGAGGTGCAGAACCGCAACAACGCCGTAATTTCGGGCGATAAGGGCAGTATCCTGCTGGGCGACTGGTTCTTCTGCTCTGCCGAATGCACACTGTACGACCTTGACGGCAATGCGGTGGAGGAAAGAGTGTTCCCGCCTGAGATAAACGGCTACGAATACGAGATACGCGAAGCAGAGCGCTGTTTAGCAAACGGTCTCAAAGAAAGTCCCCTTGTGCCTACGGAAAGCACCATGCGGGTAATGGCGATAATGGACAGATGCCGTGAGATGTGGGGCATGAAGTTCCCGCAGGAGGGCTGAAAAAGTCCGTAAACAGGAGATGATAAAATGAAAAAGACAAAAAAGACCAGAATGATAGCCGCTCTGCTTACGGCGGCGGCAGGTCTGGCAGGCTGTACAGACCCGCTCTCCGATGAGGTGCAGGCTGTCTACGGTCCGCCGCCTGCCTCTGACAATACGTCGGCAGAAGCATCGGCTGACAGTTCGCAGGCTGAGGACTCTTCCACCGACAGCACCGCAGTGCTGACAAACGTGACACTTTCAAGCGCCGCTGACAGCTACGACCCGTCGGAAGAAGAGATTGAGGACGTTTACGGACCTCCCGAATATTTTAACGGCGAAGAGGAAGAAGAGGTAGAAGAAGCCGTGAGCGAAGCCGACAACAGCTATGACCCGTCTGAGGAAGAACGGCAATATGTCTACGGACCGCCCGAGTGGCTTGAGTAAGGCGGTGGGTCATGCTTGACGTTGAGATGAAAAAGCGCCATCTTCGCGCTATGGCTGATTACAGGCGCGAACTCTGCCAAAAGCCTGAGCTGAGAAACCTCTTTTTAGAGCTGACTGTGCGGTGCAACGAACGCTGTCTGCACTGCGGGTCCAGCTGTGGGGAGGTAACGGCTAAAGAACTGCCTGCGGAGGTCTACAAGCGCTTGCTGGACGAAGTTAAGGCTGACTTTGGCACTGAGCGGAAAATGCTCTGCATAACGGGCGGTGAACCTCTGCTGAGGAAAGAGTTTTTCGAGATAATGAGCTATGCGAACGCGCTGGGCTTCAGCTGGGGCATGACCAGCAACGGCACGCTGATAGACCGCGAAACTGCAAGGAAGCTCCGCGAGACAGGCATGAAGACCATATCCGTCAGCATTGACGGTCTTGAGGCGACACACGACGCTTTCCGCCGCACCCAAAACGGCTGGCGCAGGGCTATGGAAGGCATAAACAACCTGCTGGCTGAGGGCAGTTTCAAACATGTGCAGGTGACAACTGTTGTTACACATCAGAATATAGGTGAGCTGGACGAGCTATTTGAGATATTCGACAAGATGGATATAGATTCGTGGCGCGTCATCGGGATAGAGCCGATAGGCAGGGCGCTGAGATACCCCGAACTCCTGCTGACCGACGATGACCAGCGCCGCATGATAGAATTCATCAGAAACAAGCGCATGGCGGGCGAGCCTGTCTGCTATGGGTGCAGTCACTATCTGGGGCTTGAATATGAGCATGAGGTGCGCGACTGGTACTTCTTGTGTACGGCGGGTCTGCAAACCGCAAGCATCACCGCAGAGGGCGACATCATCGCCTGCCTTGACATCGAGCGCCGTCCCGAATTTGTGCAGGGGAATATCCTGCGTGACAGGTTCAGCGATGTGTGGCGCGGCAAGTTCAAAGTCTTTCGCCGCGAACACTGGAACGACAGCCAAAAGTGCCGCGAATGCGAGCATAAGGACTTCTGCCGCGCCGATGCCTACCACAGCCTTGACCACACCACAGGCGACCCGATGGTGTGCTTTAAGGGCGTACTGTTCTGACAAGTGGATAAAACAAAATGTGGTTATCCCGCTGATACACCACAAAAACAGCGGCTATACAGAACTTAGGGTTCTTGGCGTATATTTTCCCCCGCCTGCGGCGGGGGAAAATATGGGGTGCTCAATTATCCTTTTGTACACCGCATTTTTAGTTGGTGTGCTAAAGGGATAGTCATAAAACAAAAACGCGCCCGCAGTAAACTTCTGCGAGCGCGTATTTTTAGCTGTAATGCAGGGCGGGGACTTGCCCCCACCTCCCGATAACATCAATTTGGGAGATTTTTCTCCGCAAGGGAGTGCCGTTCGCTCTGCCGACGAATGTTCGCTGTTCTGTCACGCGGGAGCGCCGTTCGATTATTTAGTCATCAGTTTGCAGACAAGGTTCGCGAACTCAACAGGGTCATCAAGGCTCAGACCTTCTATCAGCAAAGCCTGATCGTAAAGCAGTTTGGTGTACTCCTTCAGGGTGTCCTTGTCATCGGCGTAGAGGGCTTTCAGCTTGCCGAATATCTCGTGGTTGGGGTTTATCTCCAGCGCCTTTTCAGCCTTTACGCGGTTAGTATCGTTCTGCGGCATAGCATTGAGGACTTTCTCCATCTCGATAGAGATCATGCCGCCGTCACTTGACAGGCAAACAGGGTGAGATTTCAGCTTCTTGGACAGGCGGACAGTCTTTACCTTGTCGGAGATAGCTTCCTGCATGAAAGCGAACATGTCCTTGTTCTCCTCGTCCAGCTTCTTAGCCTCTTCCTTCTCTTCCTCAGTGTCGAGGTCGATGTCGGCATCGCTGATGGACTTGAATGTTTTGCCGTCGTAATTTATCATCACCTTGACGCAGAACTCGTCAACGTCCTGTGTCATGTAAAGCACTTCATAGCCCTTGTCCTTTATCTTCTCGATCTGCGGGAGCTTATCTATGCGCTCTTTGGTCTCACCGCAAGCGTAGTAGATATACTGCTGATCCTCCTTCATGCGGGAAACATACTCTTTCAGGGTAACGTTCTTGCCGTCCTCAAAGGTAGACTTGAACAGCAGCAGATCTTTAAGAGTCTCGATCGCCGAACCGTAGCTCTGGTAAATGCCGAACTTGAACTGCAAGCCGAACACCTCGAAGAACTTCTCGTACTTCTCGCGGTCATTTTTCAGCAGTTTTGCAAGTTCGTTCTTGATGGACTTCTCAACGTTCTTGGCGATTATCTTCACCTGTCTGTCCTGCTGGAGCATCTCACGGGAGATATTCAGCGAGAGGTCTTCGCTGTCGATAACGCCCTTTACAAAGCTGAACCAGTCAGGCAGGAGGTCAGCGCACTTATCCATTATCAGCACGCCGCTGGAATACAGCTGGAGACCCTTCTCATAATCCTTTGAATAGTAGTCAAAAGGCGCTTTTGACGGGATATAGAGCAGAGCATCATAAGTAGCTAAGCCCTCGTTGTGGGAGTGTATGTGTGTAACAGGCTCCTGATAATCGAAGAACTTCTCGGTGTAGAACTTGTTGTACTCCTCTTCTGTCAGCTCGTTCTTGTTCTTCTTCCAGATAGGTGTCATGCTGTTGAGAGTTTCTACCTCAACGGTGGAAGTAGGCTCTTCGCCCTCTTTGCCGTAGTTTTTATGCTCAACTTCCATCTTTATCGGGAAGCGGATATAATCGGAATACTTCTTTACCAGCTGTGTGATGCGCCAGTCCTCGCAGTACTCGGAATACTTGTCATCATCGGTATCATCTTTGAGTATCATGGTGATGGTAGTGCCGACAGTATCTTTCTCAGCGGGTTCGATGGTATAGCCGTCAACGCCGTTGGACTTCCAGAGATAAGCCTTGTCACTGCCGTAAGCCTTAGTCAGCACCTGAACTTCCTTAGCCACCATGAATGTTGAATAGAAGCCCACGCCGAACTGACCGATGATGTCAACGTCCTCACCCAGCTCATTATCGTTCTTGAAAGCCAGCGAGCCTGACTGTGCGATAGTGCCGAGATTGTTTTCCAGTTCGTCCTCAGTCATACCGATGCCGTTATCGGAAACTGTGAGGGTCTTTTTCTCCTTGTCGGCGGCTATATTTATAGCAAAGTCGTCCTTTTTCAGCCCGATGCTTGTATCGGTCAGCGATTTGAAGTACAGCTTGTCGATGGCATCGCTTGCGTTTGAGATTATCTCTCTGAGGAATATCTCCTTATTAGTATAGATGGAGTTTATCATCATATCGAGAAGTCTTTTCGACTCCGCCTTGAACTGTTTGGTTTCCATTTACTTTCAGCTCCTTAGAAAATTCTTCGTTTAGCACTCGCTTGCTTTGAGTGCTAAGTCTATTATACCACCAATAGCAGGAATTGCAAGGGGTTACACAAAATATCTATAATTTATTTACCGTTTGTTAATCTTTTTGCTGACATGCCTGACTATCTCAGCTTTCGGCTTGCTTTTTGGACTGCACTGTGGTATAATATTTATATCCCAATTTGGTCGTGTATCGTTCCCTCCTCAGAATGCGGGGGAACAATACGAAAGAACAGCCATTCTGTATCAACAGCAATACACATCAAAATTGAATGAGGAAAAACTGAGTTGATGTTATCTTTCCCCCGCCGCAGGCGGGGGAAAGATAACCGCCAACTGTATTTGGTTCCCGATATAACATCGTTTATTTGGGTGTGTCAGCGGGATAACCACAATTTATTATATCATGGCTGTCACGTCATTCTCAGCGGTTTTATGAAGTGATGACCATGAGCTTTATTCTCAATGAACGGAGTGATCTCCCTGTGGACTATATGAACGGGTCTGCACCACTATACTTTACACCGCCTGATAAAAATGCGGCTGTCAAAACTCAGCTGATGCGTGACTGTCTGCGGCTTGGCGCTATGCTCATAGCCTACCGCCTGATAACTACACTGATGGCAGACATCTGCTACATGGTTGCTTTCAGGATACTTTCGGGTCATTTTGCCGATTACGTCACCTCAGTGAACGGACTTATCACCGATTACCCTGAGGTCGTCAGGTCAACGACTTTCAGCATGCTTATCAACAGCGTTGTCACCGTATCTGCACTGCTGTGCACCGTCCTGCTCGGACACATCGTTATGGGGTTCAGCTTCGGCGGCTACCTGCGCCCCTCGCGTGACGGTGCAAAAAAGGGACTGCGGTTCTTCCCCGCCTGCTTTTTGCTGAACATGATCTCGTCGATCATCGTGAACATGTTCACCGCCGCTATGGATTCGGTAGGCATAACGATACCCGAAGCCGATTTCAGCATAAAGAACCCCTCCGTTTCGGCTGTGCTGTTCCAGTTTCTGTACATCGTGATCATCGCCCCGCTGATAGAAGAGATCATCTATCGCGGCATGATACTCGGTGCGCTGGCAAAATACGGCGAGATACCTGCGATCATCTTTTCAGCCCTGTGTTTCGGGCTTATGCACCACAATATACCGCAGGCGGCATCTGCTTTTGTGACAGGTCTTGCGTATGCCAGCTTAGCTGTCAGCAGCGGTTCGATCCTTCCGTCGCTCATCATACACTCGCTGAACAACACACTCGTCAGCATGGAGGAACTCGGCAGTACGCTGGGCATACCGCACATCGCCGTCATTTCGGGAACTTTGCAGGTCATCACAGGCACGCTGGGGCTTTACATAATAATGACAAGATACAGCTATTTCCGCAACAGCTCCGCACAGGCGCTTCTCCAAAAGGGAAAGGTCACAAAAGTCATCTACACCAGCCCTGCCATCGCCCTTTACATCATAATGATGGTATGGTCTGTAATTGAAGGTCTGATAAAAGCAAACTGAAAAAAACTCCCCGCGTGATGCAGGGAGTTTTTTATATTCCGATTTTTGGTTATCCCTTTAGCACACCAACTAAAAATGCGGTAAACAAAAGGATAATTGAGCGCCACACGCCAAGAACCTTAAGTTCTGTATAGCCGCTATTTTTGTGGTGTGTCAGCGGGATAAACACATTCCGATTTATACGGGAGCCACCAGTATCCTGCCCGTACCTCTGTACACGTTCACCAGACCCTCGCCCGATGCCGCCGAACCTATCAGCGTTGCGGTAGTTCTCTCAACGGTGAATTGCAGGCTCGTGGACCATGCGACAGCCATGTTGCCGTCTATCTTAACGCAGTCGTTCTCCAGGTCAAGCACTATCAGTTCTTCTCTCGGCACGCGGCTTTCAAGTGCGACTATGCCCTTGCCGTTCAGGCTTGTGTTGAACAGACCCTCGCCGCCCAGTGCCGCAGAGGATAAGTTCGACCTTGCCACCACACTCACGTTAACGCTGTCATCGCAGGCAAGGAACATGCCGTCGTCGATGGTGACTGCGCCGCCCCATGTGTCCAGATCCTCAAGGATTATGTACTTGTAGGTAGGTTCGAGGTAAACAAAGCCCTGTCCTGTGTATCTGGGCTTTATGGCAGACTCGCCCGTTACACTGCCGCCTATCATCTTTTTGAAGAAATCGCCTGCGCCCTTGACATTAGTTGCCACCTGCACATCACCTGTCATCACCTGCATAGCGCCTGCCTGCAAGATGATGCCGTTGCCGTTCAGCCTTGCGATGACCTGTCTTTTGCGCATGTTCATCTGTGCCATGTAATACTTTGTCTCAGCCGATACCGAGTCCACCGATACATCCCGATTATACTCTACAACAGAAAAATTTCCTGCCGAAGCTACGACATCTCTGACCTCAGTGGGCTGAAAAATGTTTGTTCTTACCATGTTTATCTCTCCTTTGCGTGTTCAATTTATCACAATTTTGATGTGTATTGCTGATGATACAAAATGGCTGTTCCTGCGTATTGTTCCCCCGCCTTCGGCGGGGGAACAATACGCAACCAAATTGGGATTCAATTTATCACTGTCTCCCCGCTGTGCAGGGAGACTGCTTTCACGCCGTTTACCATACTTACGCAGGCAAATTGGCATCAAGTATCTTTTTGGGCGCTTCCAGACGTTTCAGCGCGTCTGCTATCGTAGCTATAAGCTCGCTCTTGTCATCGTTATTGACCATTTCATGTGCCTGTTCGAGGGCGTTTCTGCCCACCTCTACCTGATAGCGGTACAGGCTTTCGAGCCTTGATATTGCCTTTACTTCCAGATCCTGATAAACTGTCTTTATATCCTTGACGATGTTTATTCTTATCTCGTCATAGTTTTCAAGCGCTATGTCGATTATATCCGTCTGCTTTTTCTTCTTCATTATAAGCGAGAAAGTACTCATCGCCGCAGGTGAGAAACTCTCGCTGGTGCCGAACAGCTTAACGCCCATGACACTTCTCGTGACGTTCTTGTTAGCCGACATCATCAGCCTTTCCACCGATGGAGCTTTGCCCGCATCAGCTATGTTGGAGATACCCAGCGCCTCAGCCAGTTCACGGCTCATCTTATCGGTAAGCTCGGTTATGGCATCTCTGTGGCACTCTATACAGGTGCGATAAGCCTCTCCCACCTTTTCCATCAGGAAAGAATAGAAGTACTTCTCAATATCCTCAGGCGAATATATATCCTCGCCGTTCTCGTCCTTCGCCCTGCATTCGAGTATGCTCGTCCTCAGCTTCGCAAAGAACTCATACATCCATGTTTCGGCTTCTTGCTGCATCTCCAGTATAGACAGGTGAAGTGCAGGCTTTCTCTTTTCCAGTTCTGCCGCCAGCACATCGCACTGCTCTTCAAACTCCCTCGCCTTGTTTTCGAGAAGCTGGTTATCCATCTCAGCCATCTCGCTGATTATCTGCAAGCGCGAACTTATCTCTGAGTGCATCCTGTCCAGCATCGTCAGCACGCGCTTTGAACGTATAACGTCCTTCTGCATGATAATATCTCTTTTCAGCGAAAGTTCAAACTGGAAGAACTGCGTTTCATAGAACTCTCTCGTACCCTTGTCAACGGGTCTTTCCTCGCCCAGCTTGCGTCTGAGTTCATCGCCGCCGCTCACGCCGTAAACGAATGCGTTCGGCACTATCCTCTCGGATATTCCCCTGAATCTGCGCATTATCTTGTTGACATCAGCCATTGAATTCAGCGCATCTATCATATTCACCAGCACGTACAGCATGCCGAACCTCTGGGGCGAGACATGCGTTGCCAGAAAGACCTGCTCGGTCTCGGAAAATGGCAGCAGGCAGCTTGCCGCATACATTATCGCGTCAGCATTCACGATATATTCCTGCACCTGCTTGTCAAGGCTCTCCAGGTCGGAAAGACCGGGAGTATCGACTATCCTGATATTTTTGAGTATGGGCGCATTATCCTTTATCTGCACACAGCTTATCTTCGCGGGGAAGAGCTTCATGCGCTTTTCAAGGTTCTCGCGGGTTATATCCTCCAGCACCAGCGGCACGCGCTGACCGTTTTCAAGTATAGCCTCCACCGTCTGTGTATGCCCGAAAGAGATCTCATTTATGGTATAAGTTTCGGGCGTTACGTTGATTGGTGCCAGCTTTTTGCCCAGCAGAGCGTTGATTATCGTACTTTTTCCTCGCTTGAACTCACCCAGTATCACCAGCGTGAAAGGTTCTTCGCACCTTTTATCGACCAGTGCGCGGAATTCTTTGAGATGCTCGACGCACTCTCTTCCCAGTATCCCCGCTATCTTATCATCTTCGATCATCTCACTGAGCTGATCTCTCACAGTGCTGATATTCTCATCGGAAGCCATCAGATTTTCCTGTTCTCTCATAGCTGACCTCCGTTCCCGACGATGACGCTTGTGCGCACGTCACAAATTTGCCCGCTTTCAGCATGACCGTCCATATCGGTGACATCAGTGCGCCACGAATACAGCGTCTTGCAGTACAGAAATTCACTGCACGCCAGCAGATACCGCTCCACATCGGAAAGATCAGCATCAACGCTCATGCTCCTCGAAGTGCTTGCATGCACCTTCTCGCTCAGCGCAGCCAGCTTGTCATAATCTATCCCATGCTGTGAACGTCCGTAAAAATCCACATAATCCTTTGCATACAGACCGCACATTATCCTCAGATACCGACCGGGTTTGTCAAGGCAGATCATGCCTGCCCTGTTTGCTGTAACATCAGCATATTTCACCCACTGCACCAGCATCGAATGCACCTGACTGCCTATCGTCTGGCTGAACGACCTTTCTATCGGTCTGAAAACCTCATTATTGATATTAAGATATGTATATGCCATGTTGTATGCACAGTGATTGTTCTGTATCCTGCCGCATTCACAGCCTATCAGCAGCATAAGCTCGTCATCACTGCAAAGTTCCAGCAGTTTTTTGGAAAGAACTATGCATGGCTCTATCAGGTCACTGGCTATCGAATACGCCAGCGGTCTGTTAAGATCTTCGCGTATAAAGACTATCGGCACTATCAGTTCCAGTCTTTCCGCGCATTTTTTCACCTTATCATATATCTCAGGATATTTCAGCGGACCCACCTGATCGCATTTCATAAACAGGTGTTTGGCTTCTGCCGCTATATCCTGCGTATTTACCGCCTTGAACAGCTTAGTGCTGCCCCCCAGACTCATTATCTTCTGCCTTACCACAAAGTCCGACTCAAAGGCATAGTCAAGACTTCCATCGACCATATGGCTCTGGTAAGACCGCGTATATGCGTTAAGATATGAACGAAACCCCGTATCTATCTGAAGAAGCGGATTGACCTTATCTCTCATGTCACTCATCGAGTGCCCTCCTTATTACCGCGTCGCAGTTTTCCCCTGTCAGCTTCTTCATTCAGCTGTCTGCACACCGTCCTCAGCGGGTGCAGTGATGTCGGCAGTCTGCACGCTGACATCGTCGTTAAGTACCTTTCTTACTGCATAAGCGTCCTGTACCAGCTTGCTTGCAGTTTCCGCGATAACATGCAGTCTTTCCATCTCCTTCTGCGATACCTCAGACTTCTCAGCCTTAAGGTCGTTCAGGTTATCAAGAGTTTCCTGTGTATCTCTCAGGATTATCTCGGTCTCTTCTTCTATCTTGCTCTTTATGCTGTCAAAGGAAGAGAATACCTGTCGTCTTACAGTCTCGGTAAAGTCGTTGTTCAGCTTCATCTCGTGGAACTGCTTCTTGACGTTTGCCTTGAAATTGGTCTTGTACTTATCTATCCTCTCCTTGACCAGCACCTTTTCTATGGCGAAATTAGCGGTGAACGAGCCTGCTATGCCCGCAAAAGCCATCATCACCAGCATAACGGGGAGAAGTCCCGTAGAAAGCCCGAAGAACGAGCCGAAGAATGCAGCCGCATAGTAAGTCGCATAAAAGCCTGCCAGACCTGTTGCGCCGCCCAGCAGTGCGCCCTTAGCGCCCGACTCTCTGAATCCCATGTAAACGCCGCCGACACCCCACATGCCTGTTGCCGCGCCGATCACCTTATCCAGCGTACCGCCGTTCTGCGAAAGCCTGTCAGATACCGAGAACATTCTCTGTATCTCCTCAACGCTCTCGAAGAACTCGTCCTCGAAAGCCTGCAATCTTTCAGTTTCGCCGCTGACAGCGCTGTTTATGCTGTTCTGTATCTGCTCGCAGATTATCTGCGCCCTAGCCTCCATGCTCTCCTTTATCTTCTCGGTGAGCTTTGAGCTTACCAGCTTTAGCCTGTCCTTCTTGAAATCCTCAGAGGACATCTGGAAATTGTCGATAACTTCCATAGCGGCTTCCTCGATATTGCTCCAGTAGCTGTCCAGCACGGGGCGCAGGTCCTCAAAGACCTTGTTAGCCGCATCATTTATCTTGACGAATTCCTGACGTTTCAGGTTTCTGATCTCATCTATCTCCTTGATGGCGGCATCGTACTTCTCCATGAACTCGTCATTCGCCATCATCAGGGCATTCTCCTGCATTACTACCGAACGCAGTATCTCAGTGCCCGAATTTGTTATCTTGTTTGCAAGTATCTGCAAGGTGATGACACCGCGCTCCTGCGTCAGCAGAGTTTCCAGTGCCTTCTCGAACTCAGGGAAATTCGACTCTTCCAGCAGTTCCTGACTGCCGATGGTCTTTGCGGTCAGGGCGCGCTTCGCGTACACGCCTATTACTCTGGGCGTGCCTATCTTACGCTTGTAAACGGCGAACTCCTTGCTGTCCTCGCCCATTACCTTTTTAGCCTTTTCCATCACATACTTGCCTATACGTGTGCGGACAGTTTCGACTATCTTTGTTTCATCTTCCTGTGTGAAAGTACCGAAGCAGTTTACCACAAAGATTATCCTGCCCACGTCGGAGGTCAGCATCTTTTTTTCAAGGAACTCTTTCTCGAACTGTGAGAAAGGCGAATTTGCGCTGATAACGAAAACAGCCGCGTCTATCTTGGGTATTATCGACATGGTAACATTTGTCATCTGGTCATCATCGTTAAGACCGGGAGTGTCGATTATATCAACGTTGTTGCGGCAGAACTCGGTATCATAGTAGACGGTGGCTTCCTTTACAGTTTCCGCCTTGCGCTCGCTCTCGCTGGTCAGTTTGGTTACATATTCTTCCAGTCTGTCTATATCGACCCTCTCGGAATCGCCGTTCTTATACTCCACCTGCACATAAGGCTCGGTGCTGTATGTAACGCGGTTGAGGGTAGCGGTAGCGGGCAGAACGTCTGCGGGCAGTACCTCCTGCCCCAGCAGTGCGTTTATCAGCGTACTTTTGCCGCGCTTGAACTCACCGACTATCGCTACCTCGAAATGCTCGTCCTTAGCTTTTTCGATAGTTTCCCTGATAGACTCGGCGGTGTTGACCAGCGCTATCTCCTCGCTGAGCTTGAGAAGCTCCTGCAGATCGGCAGTAAGGTTCCCGACGGTTTCCTTATAACCCGCATAGCTTCCGTAATTGATCTGCTTTTCCATGCAAAGACCTCCGTTTTATAAATTTCCTTGATCTTTTGATCCGAATGTGTTACCGTCCGATCAAGCCAACGGCGGACTATAACACAATAATACATCACTATAAATTATAACACAAATAAGGCGCATAAGTCAATGCTTTGACTTACGCGCCTCCCAAGTATCACGCTTTTGCACAAAACCCCATATGGATTTTATGGCACTTTGACTAACATTCAGCACTATTTTTCGGACAATTACCGACAGCCGCCCGCGCTTTGCGCATCACAAGCACATACAATGCAGTGCCGACCAGCCAGAAGCCGTTAAAAAACGCCAGCGCTTGCAGATCAAACAGTGTGAACCCGCTGTCATCAATGTCTAAATAAGGCACAAGTTCTTCCACGAGATACCACACCGTCAGCAGCACATTACACACACTCAGCGCCACAAATGTCGCGGAAGCCGACACACGGTCGGGCGTTTTCTTTTTTTCGAGAAAAACTGCCATCACCACCATCAGTATCAGCCCTGTGCCGATCGAACCGAGTGCCAGCAAAATTTTTAAGCTGTCCAGCCCCTCAGGGTAGCTTCGCTTTTCCAGCTTTGTGCGGCTAATATCAAGCGACTGTGCATTTACCGCCGCTTTGGTCACTATGGCGTATTTATCTTCACAGAAAATATCGAACTCATCGCTGACACGCTGTACCTGCCACTTGTCGTCCACTATGGCTATTCGGACTTTCCTGTGCTTTTCGCAGAAACCCTCCCTGTCATGGTCGCCGTCAATATACAGCGCTGTCATTTCAGCATTATGTTCTGCCCCAACATGCTGTATCCTCTCCGCGATGCACCAGCCGTCCGTATCAAACTTGCCTATCTCAGAATTACGCAGGTCATCGTCCGATACCTCGATGACTTCATCGCTCTCATGCGGTCTTACAAGCACGAACATCGACCAGCCCGCCGGCATATCATCGCAGGTGAATTCCAATGTACTGACAGGTGTACACCCGCACAGCATGACAGCTATCAGCAGCAGAGTAATTATAAAGGATCTTTTCATAGTAAACTCACCCTTTCTTCCGCATCAGGATAAGAGCCGATGCCCACGAGCATACAAAATTCAGCACTATGCTCCTGTAATTATACACGCTGTCAGTTTTGCTGTCATAAACAACAGCCACATCATCACCCGCCGCCGCAGGAAACAGCAGACCATTCTGAAAAAACTCCCTGTTTCTCAGTCTGCCCTCGCTGTCAGTGAAAGTGCCGAACACTATTTTTTCAGGCTGAACAACACCCTCAACGTGGGCTGTGGTCTTGTACCCGCCCGCCTGAGCAATATACTCGCGTGAACTGCCGACCGCCCACAGCGCCGCAAATATCAGCATCAGGAGCGTTAAGGCTCTCACTTTTGTTTTCATGGCATCACCTCACGTTGCTCAGTCCGTAAAAACCTCCTTGAGACAGAAACAGAAACAATTCCCTCCCGACACCGACAGCCGCGAACAGTGCAAACGCTGTCAGCAGGAAATACACCACAGGCAGGAGCATATTCTCCCTTCGCCGAAGTCTTTTTATCTGCACTATGCCCAGCACCGCACTGCTAAGCATCATCAGCATGAACAGCAAGACAGCGCCCCATCTCACATTGCTGCCCCAATATACGTTATATCCGATATAACAACCGCAGATGACAATATCAGCGAACCCGCAGAAAGTCCCTGTGAGCGTAAGGACCCATTTCAGCACACACTCTCTTTCAGTCATAGTTATCCCTCCGTATCATATACGCAGAAGTCCCCGCCTTTTTATGGGGCATCCTGAATATTCGTAGAACTGCACAACAACCCTCCGCAGAATTTATGAAAACATACAAAAACGCCCTCTCCTTGCGAAGAGGGCGAAATATTCATATAGGGAAGCTATCAGTTTACAACAGCCTTCTCGGTCTCCTTGTCGAAGATGTGTATTCTGTTAGGATCAAGAGCTACCTGTATCTCATCCTGAGGTCTTGCAGTAGATCTAGGCGATACTCTTGCAGTCAGGTTGATGCCTTCGCAGGTCAGGTACAGATAAGTTTCAGCACCCATCATTTCGGTTACTTCAACAGTAGCGTTGATGATACCTGTCTTAGCAGCAGAAATGAACATCTCTTCATCGTGTATGCACTCAGGTCTTACACCCAGAACAACTTCCTGATTTACCAGTGGCTCAAGTGCCTCAGGATCAGCCTTGCTCTCGGGAACTTCGACCTCATACTTAACACCTCTTGCAGTCTTGGTGTCCTCAGAACCGAATTCAACAACATACTTGCCGTCTCTCTTCAGCAGCTTAGCGTCAATGAAGTTCATCTGAGGTGAGCCGATGAAGCCTGCAACGAACTGGTTAACAGGGTTGTTGTACAGGTTGGTAGGTGTATCTATCTGCTGGATATAACCATCCTTCATAACTACGATACGGTCGCCCATTGTCATAGCCTCAGTCTGGTCATGTGTTACGTAGATGAATGTAGTACCCAGCTTCTTGTGGAGCTTGGAGATCTCGGTTCTCATCTGCGCTCTCAGCTTAGCGTCCAGGTTTGACAGAGGCTCGTCAAGCAGGAATACCTGAGGGTTACGAACGATAGCACGACCCAGCGCAACACGCTGTCTCTGACCACCTGACAGAGCCTTAGGCTTTCTGTCCAGCAGGTGAGAGATGTCCAGTATACGGCCTGCTTCCTCTACCTTTCTTGCGATCTCGTCCTTTGGAACTTTTCTCAGCTTCAGACCGAATGCCATGTTCTCAAATACAGTCATGTGAGGATACAGAGCGTAGTTCTGGAAAACCATCGCAATATCTCTGTCCTTAGGAGCGACATCGTTTACCAGTCTGTCGCCGATGTACAGTTCACCTTCGCTGATCTCTTCCAGTCCTGCGATCATTCTCAGTGTAGTAGACTTACCGCAGCCCGAAGGACCTACGAGGATTATGAATTCCTTATCCTTGATCTCGATGTTGAAGTCGGAAACAGCTATTACGCCGCCGGCATACTTCTTATAAATTTCTCTTAATGATACGCTTGCCATTAAAAAGAACCTCCCTATTGAATTTTTCCTTACTCAGGCATGGTCACACTTATGCCCGAATTTAGTACACATATATCATAACAAATTTTTAACTAAGTAGCAAGAGTTTTTTTAACTAAACTTTACTGTATTACTTTATGTATATTAACGAAAATGCATGAAGAGCAGACAATTATTACCAATTTCACTCTTTGACTGCCAATAAATTTTCAACATCTTTGTGCAGTATCTCCAAACACTTTCCGCTCGCTAACTCCCCATTCAGCGGCATTTTTCCGATGGCAACCCTCTTGAGATATACCACTTTATTGCCCAGTTCAGCGAACATTCGTTTTACCTGATGAAACTTCCCCTCGTGCAGTATGAGGGTACATTCGCAATCGTTTTCGTCACTGCCCGAAAATTGCGCAGGCAGACACTTCTCGTCCTCACCGCCGTCAAGTCCTTTTATGGTCATGCCTGCCGCCATTATATCGGCATATTCGGGCTGATACGGCTTTTCCAGTCTGACGAAGTAGGTCTTTGGCACATGTGTCTTAGGCGAGAGCATGCGGTGGCTCAGCTCGCCGTCGTCGGTGAGCAGCACGAAGCCCTCAGTATCCTTGTCGAGCCTGCCTGCGGGGAACAGTCCGTTCCTCATAAGTTCGGGCGGCACGAGGTCAAGCACGGTCATGCTGTCGCCCTCTTTAGTCGAGCAGACCACGCCTGCGGGCTTGTTGAGCATGATATAGACATGCTTTTTGTAGACCAGCCTTTCGCCGTTCACGAAAATTTCGTCATCAGTGTTGACTTTCGCATCTGAGCGAGCCATCAGCTTGCCGTTGACGGAGATCTTCTTTTTCAGGCAGAGTTTTTTGACATCAGCCCTTGAAACGTCGCTGAATTGTGAAGCGACCAGCTTATCGAGCCGCATTATCTCGCCCATAACATCACCTTGCTCTTTCATCTGCCAGCGCCGCTGTTATCTTACCGTTGGTCTCTTCGGCGATGACTAGATCGTAGAACTCGCCCACTCTCGGTGCGGCGCGTTCGGCTTTTACGTTTATTATCTGTTCCTGACCGTTCTGCCTGAAAATGCGAAACTGCATTTCGGTGCTGCCGTTTCCGTTATGCCAGCTGGTCAGTTCGGCTTGGACTTTTCTGCCGTTTTTCATCAGCTTGTTGTATTTCGCCCTGTCTTTCAGCGCACTTATCAGCACAGCCCAGCCGCCGACAGCCACACCGCCGACCAGAGCTATGAACAGGAATTTAAGGGAATTATCGGGCGGGCAGTAGACCTGATAGGGGTCATCGGGCAGCACATAGCCCTCCAGTGTCTGACCGACTGCGGGGTTCTGATTTGCTATGCAGTAGGCTTCTATCCACTCGCCCTTATCGTTTTTATACTTCACCATGACATGACTGTTACTGCCTGTTCGGGCGACAGTTATCACGTTTGCGCTGACTTTCGTGCCGTTCTCGATATATTCTTCTTCTACGAAAACACCATGTTTCGCCGCCCACAAAAAGACTGCGGGAATAATGACAGCCATCACCAGAAAGATCGCAGCCGCCCCGCCGAGCTTAGGTTTTTTCATTTGTTTTTCTCCTTGAAATACTATTCATTATCCGCTTTTGTGCCGACAAGCGCCCGTCCTACCCCATGTTTGCCGCACCCGCGATAAAACGGCGAACCATCGCGGAAATCCCCTATAATTTGGCGGTAAACACGGTGGTGTGATGCAACACGGCGGGAGTAACGCTGACTATCGCATGGGGGTGCTGACCGACCGCCGAAAACGCTTCGCTGTTCGGCTAGAGGACGCGGGCAATTCGCGCCCGCACACATGGAGCGCTGTTCGCGGGAAACGAGTACGCGCTTTTCTTGGCGAATTGCCCGCTTTTTGGGTCTGTACTCCATACGTGTAGGGCGGGGGCTTGCCCCCGCCGTTGTTTACCGCTGAACCGGTGTCGTTTCGCCGCTTTTTGTCTTGCTTTGGTCGATGGTTTTGACCTCTTTCCGTCTTTTGCTTTGTTCGCCCAACTAATTCTCTGTGTCGCGTTTGGACTGCTTCCCCGATGCGAGAGGCTCTGCCCCTCGCGCTCCC
>NZ_CACWPP010000090.1 GCF_902762735.1 uncultured Ruminococcus sp. | reverse complement strand
CCGATGATGCCGAAGCCGATACTAACTATAATTTTATCATAACAGCCATCTGCCCCGTAAACCTGCGCATCGACGGTCTTATATATAATGAGGAGCAGAACGCCATAGCCAAAAAGGAAGATTCTGACAGGATAGTTGAGATGCCCACCGATGGTTTCCTCTTTCCGCTGTTCAATGACCGCGCACCCGATGTCAACGGCGTTATGTATTATACAAAAAATGCCAAAAAGCCCAATACCAGCGTTATAGAAGAATTTCTCGGCTGTGAATTCTCAATGACAGGTCCCAGCGAAAAGGAAGTTTTTCACGCTATTCTGGGCAACGTTGTGGGCGAAGAGCTTGACCTTGACATGATGACGAAGGTCAACGAAAAAATACAGAATTTTGTTGACCAGACAGCCAACGATACCGAAGTTGCCACCATCGACAGCGCCAAGCTGAACAATATCCTGTGGGAGGCGGGCGTAAGTCAGGAGAAACTGGGCGAGCTGAACAAGGTTTTCGAGCATGCCACCGACAATAAGCCGCTGACAGCGGTAAATCTGGTGGAAAAGAAAACTGTCGTGACAGTGCCCAGCGTTACGGTCAATATAGGCAAAGGCGGCGCAGATAAGGTTAGAACGCAGGTGATAGGCGGCAGAAAGTGCCTTGTCATCGCCCTTGATGACCCCGAAGTCACCATAAACGGCATGGAGCTGAAAATGATAGGCAAACAGCCCGCCGTTCCCGCAAACACCGAAATGGTGCAGATAGCCCCCGATGAGGACGAAGAACCTGTACATACGTCGTTTGAGGACGGCACAGCGCCGTTCTGACGGCATATAAAGCAAAAAACAGCCCCGCAAGGCTGTTTTTTTCGGGGGAACGGCATCGCGCCCGGCATAATAGGTGATGCGGGTGCGCAGTTAATATGATCAAATTCACAACGGTGCTTTATAATGGTACATAAATGAGCTTAGAAACGGTTCATTTTTCAGTCAATAATAATGAGCGTACTTTGGGCAGAACTGCAAATAATTGTGTCCGAATTGTATACAAACAAGTATACGATCTTACGAAAACGTTTGCGAAAAGGCTGTCAGGCTTGTGGATTATGCTAAAAATTCTGTCAGATGAAGCTGTCTACGGTTAATACTTCCAGTTAATTTATGTAGATTTTGTGAAAGCTGACAAAACTCCAAAAACTTAAAAAAAATAATAAAAACCTATTGACAAATGAAAGGTTATGAGTTATAATATAGACACAGTAAGGGAAACGAAAACAACATGAAGCTTCAAACGATCGATCGATGCTAAGTTTTCTTCCCCTAAGTTAACTAAAGTAAGTAACCGCTAAAGCGGTACTAAATATTATTTATATTATGGAGGGATTTTCTATGAAAAATTCAAACAAAAAGGGCTTCACACTGGTTGAGCTGGTAGTAGTTATTGCGATCATCGGCGTGCTCGCAGCTATTCTCGTACCTAGCATGATGGGTTATGTTAAGAAGTCCAGACTGAAGACTGCAAACGGCAATGCAAAGACTGCTTACAACACAGCAGCAGGCGCTCTGGCTGACCTCGAGACCTCTGGTGTACAGGTTTCTTCTCTGGACACAAGCGTTGAGTGCAACTCTGGCACTACTTCTGTTCCTGACATCGACTCTGTAGATTCTTCTACTGCTGTAACCTACGTTAAAGCTGTTGTTCAGAACGCACTTGGCGCAAACGGCAAGGACGGCGGTGTAGCTTACCTGAAAGGCGACACTACTGCTGACGGCATCTGGGGCGCACAGTGGATTAGAAAGTCCGGCGACTCAATCGTTGGTCAGTATCCTGAGGCTCCTACAACTGTTGAGAAGGCTGAAGATATGACATTCGGTACTCTGAGCCTGACTCCTCCTGCTAGCAACGGCAACTCCTAATTCATAGGAACAGCTTAGTACAAGTCATCTTAAAGTGATAACATGCGGCGGCTCGCAAGGGTCGCCGCTTTTTTTGCCTTTTCTATTGCAGTATATTGACAAATAGGAAAATATGTGGTATAATATATAAGGAAGATTATATCCGCAGTTTGGGGCGCGGATAGTGGTTGTCTATTTATATGGAGGGAAAACAAATGAAAAACAAAAAGGGCTTTACTTTGGTCGAGCTCGTCATTGTTATAGCCATAGTAGGCATTCTTGCTGCTTTATTAGTGCCAATGATGATGGGCTATGTCAAAAAGGCGCGTCTGCGCCAGTGCAACGCAAACGCTAAGGTCGCATATAATGTGGTCACGGGTGTTCAGGGGCAGAAACTCATTGATGGTGATGATTACCATATCGACGATGTTGAGATCGACTTGCGCGGCGCTGAACCGATCCCCAATGACGAACTGGGACGCATGATCTATCATTCCATCGCCGCAAACGCCAAGAATTCGGGCATTATGTACATCGGCACGCGCGGCAAGGACGACAGCGGTGATGACCTGCTGTATGTTCAGTGGATAATGAAGCCCGGCGACACTATGGTGGGTCAGTATCCCAATGCATCCAACGATGTTAACCACGTTCCCACATGGAAAACTTATAAAGATGATTAACTTGCTCGGAGGTCAGCTGATGACCTCCGTTTTTTTACCTAAAATTCAAGAAAACTATTGACTTTTTGAGTAAAAAGTTATATAATGTATAAGTGAATGTGCTAATAAAAGCCGCGGCGTGTCCGCAGTTTTTTGAAAGCGTAAAAATATTGTTAGGAGGACTTTTAGTGCGGAAAATAACTAAACCTGTTTTTTTCATCGTGCTTATCCTTATCCTCGGTTTTGCTTACCTGACATATGCGGGTATCCATAACTATTACGGCGACATCAGGCACAGCTTTATCAAAGGCGTTGATGAGATACGCTGGGGTATCGACATTCAGGGCGGCGTTAATGCTACCTTCGAGCCTGAGCTGGACGGCGAGGATAACGATATAAGCGAAAATGACATGGACGCGGCTAAGGCTGTTATCGAACAGCGACTGGTCAGCCTGAACATCACTGACAGTGAGGTTTATGCAGACTACACAAAACATCGTATCATGGTGTCATTCCCCTGGCAGTCGGGCGAAGAGGATTTCGACCCCGCAGAGGCTATCTCTGAACTGGGCGACACTGCACAGCTCATATTCGTCAAGGGTACGACTAAGCCCGAAAAGCTTGAGGACGAAACTGTTGTGCTGACAGGTAATGACGTTAAAAAGGCTGAGGCAGGTCAGTATCAGGATCAGAACACGGGCGAGATCACATGGGTGGTCAGCCTTGAACTGAACGAGTCGGGCAAACAGGCTTTTGCTGACGCTACTACCGAACTTTCAGGCAACGGTCAGATCTCCATCTGGATGGACGATGACATGATCTCTGCGCCGAACGTTAATGAGCCTATCACTGACGGCAAGTGCCAGATCTCGGGCAACTTCACTTATGAGAGCGCTAAGTCGCTGGCTGATAAGATCAATGCGGGCGCACTGCCTTTCAACCTGAGATCCACCAGCACCAACATAATCTCGGCTACTCTCGGTGAGGGCGCTAAAACTGCCATGACCATCGCAGGAATTATTGCGTTCATCATGGTCGCTGTCTACATGATGATCATTTACAGACTGCCTGGCTTCGTGGCTTCTATCGCTCTGCTGGGTCAGGCGGCAGGCACACTCGCCTGCATAAGCGGCTTCTTCGGCAATATCGAGAGCTTCACGCTGACAATACCCGGTATCGCAGGTATCATTCTCGCGATAGGTATGGGCGTTGACGCTAACGTTATCGTTTCCGAGCGTATCAAGGAAGAACTCAACAACGGCAAGACCCTCAACGGCGCTATCGAGCTTGGCTATAAACGCGCATGGGCTGCTGTTTTCGACGGCAACATCACCGTTGTGTTCGTTGCTATCATTCTGATGGGCGCTTTCGGACCTACCGACAGCGTGTTCGGCACTCTGCTGAAACCCCTGTTCATGGCATTCGGCGCTTCCACCGCAGGTACTATCTACTCGCTGGGTTACACTCTGCTGGTCGGCATCGTGCTGAACTTCTTCTTCGGTATCTTCTGTTCAAGACTGATGCTTTCGTCACTTTCAAAGTTCAAGGCATTCAAGAAACGTAAGCTGTACGGAGGTGTTGAGAACAATGGCTAAGGAAAAGAAAATTCTCAACGTCGTGGGAAAACGCAAGGTGTTTTACAGCATCTCCTGCGGACTGATCGCGCTGTTCATCATACTCACCTTCACGCTGGGTCTGAACGTTGACATAATGTTCAAGGGCGGTACGATACTGACTTACAGCTACACAGGCGACATCGACACAAACGGCGTACAGGGCGTTGTCACTGAGGTTCTGGGTCAGAACTCGACCGTAACTAAGGGCGAGAACACTGCCACAAAACAGTCTACTGTTAAGATACAGCTGTCCTCCACAGGCGGCATCAACGAGGTCAAGCAGAACGAACTCCAGGCAGCACTGGAAGAAAAGTTCGCTGATAATGAACTCGCACTGTTCGAGTCCAGTGACGTTAAAGCCTCCAACGGTCTTGACTTCTTCCTGAAATGTGTGGTAGCCGTTATATTTGCGGCTGTCGTTACCATAATTTACATCGGTTTCCGTTTCAGAAAGATCGGCGGTATCTCGGCAGGTATATTCTCCGTTGTGACACTGCTGCACGACCTCTGCATGGTATACGGCTGCTTCGTTATTTGCAGATTTGACATCAATGCAAACTTCATGGCAGTTCTGCTGACCATACTTGGTTACTCCATCAATGCGACTATCATCATCTACGACCGTATCCGTGAGAACCAGACTCTCAAGGGCAATAAGCTCGAACTGGAAGAACTGGTCAACCTCTCGGTAACACAGACTCTCGGCAGATCTATCCACACCACCGTTACTACCGTTATGGCGATGGCTGTTGTCTGCATAGTCTGCACTATCTACGGCGTAAGCTCCATAATCAGCTTCGCATTCCCGCTCATCATCGGTATGCTGGCAGGTGTGTACTCTTCTAACTGCATCGCACCCACACTCTGGGTAATGTGGAGAAGACACGCTGAAAAGAAACCAAAGAAGGGCAAGTCTGCTGCTGAAAAAAATAGCGGCAGAAGATAATTCTATCGTAAATAAGCTGCTCCATGCGTTTTTGTAACGTGTGGGCAGCTTTTTTTATTGACCTGACAGCGGATATAGCTTCCCCCTAAGCGTTTCAAGGTTCTTATGGGCTTCTTTCGGGGGACTGTTTTGCTGTGACCATAAACCACAATGATCCCACCGAAACAGCAGGGGATATATTGTGCAAAGTGCCATAAGGAATTAGGCTAATTTTGTGTAAAAAAAAGTTGTAATGTGCTTTACTTTTACGGCTGATTATGATAAAATAATATTAATTGCTTTTATGCTTTACAGCTTTTATACTTTTACAGATAAAAGTGGAGCTGAACTAAATTTGAAAGGACAGTATAATAATGCCAATAACAGAATTTCTTGAAAGAAATGCAGAAAAATTCCCTGATAAGGTAGCACTTGTTGAGCTGAACCCCGAAATACGCGAAAAGCGCGTAACATGGAAAGAATACGAGCTAATCGAGCCGACTGCCGATGTGCCTTACAGACGTGAGATAACATGGTCGGTATTCAACGAAAAAGCCAACCGCTTTGCAAATCTGCTGATCTCGCGCGGGGTCAAAAAAGGCGATAAGGTGGGCATACTGCTGATGAATTGCCTTGAATGGCTGCCGATATATTTCGGCATACTTAAAACAGGTGCGCTGGCTGTGCCGCTGAATTTCCGCTATACCGCCGATGAGATAAAGTACTGTGTCGAGCTGGCTGAGGTCGATATTCTCGTGTTCGGTCCAACTTTCATCGGCAGAGTCGAAGAGATAGTCGATGATATAAGCAAAAACAGACTGCTGTTCTATGTGGGAGAAGGATGTCCCACTTTTGCCGAGCATTACGATATTCTGACAGCAAACAGCTCCAGCGTTAGCCCTGACATCAAGCTGTCTGATGATGACTTTGCGGCGATATATTTCTCGTCGGGAACAACAGGCTTCCCCAAAGCGATACTCCACAAGCATAGGAGCCTTGTTCACTCGGCTAAGGTCGAGCAGAAACATCACGGTCAGACTGAGGACGATGTTTTCCTCTGCATTCCGCCCCTCTACCACACAGGTGCTAAGATGCACTGGTTCGGCAGCCTTATCTCGGGCGGAAAGGCAGTCATTCTCAAAGGCGTTAAGCCTAAGTTCATACTGGAAGCAGTTTCAAGTGAACATTGTACTATCGTCTGGCTCCTTGTGCCGTGGGCGCAGGATCTTCTCGATGCTGTTGACAGAGGTGATATTGACCTTTCGCAGTATCAGCTCGATCAGTGGAGGCTGATGCATATAGGCGCACAGCCCGTTCCGCCCTCGCTTATCGCAAGGTGGAAGAAGCTGTTCCCCAATCATCAGTATGACACCAACTACGGTCTGAGCGAGAGCATCGGACCGGGCTGTGTGCATCTGGGCGTTGAAAATATCCATAAGGTAGGTGCTATTGGCAAGGCAGGCTACGGCTGGGAAGTAAAGATAGTTGACGAGCGCGGTGAGACTGTTAAGCGCGGCGAAGTCGGCGAACTTTGCGTTAAAGGTCCGGGTGTTATGACCTGCTATTACCGTGACCCTAAGGCGACAGCTGAAACGCTCAGGGATGGCTGGCTGTTCACAGGCGATATGGCTCAGGAGGACGAGGACGGCTTTATTTTCCTCGTTGACCGTAAGAAAGACGTTATCATCAGCGGCGGCGAGAACCTCTACCCCGTGCAGATAGAAGATTTCCTGAGAGCGCACCCCGCCATCAAGGACGTTGCTGTTATCGGTCTGCCCGATAAGCGTCTGGGCGAGATCGCGGCGGCTATAATCTCCGTCAAGGACGGCATGACCTGCACTGAGGAGGATATTAACGAGTTCTGCCATAAACTCCCGCGCTATAAGCGTCCCCATAAGATAATCTTCGCAGATGTCCCAAGAAACCCCACAGGCAAGATCGAAAAGCCTGTCCTCAGAAAGATATACTGCGGCGAGTCTGTTGTGGCTAAGCAGAATAATTCATAATTGTATCCGTAAAGCCCGTCTGCGGGCAGAATACAAATAACTATAAGAACGAAAATGCCGATGTGTTATCACCTCGGCATTTTTTATAGATCGTTATTTATCTTTTCGTTTAATACCAGCCGCCCATATTTCCGTCTGTTCCGAACTGCTTGTTGGACAGATTTATATTGTAGCAATTTTCGGGAGATCTCTTCTTGCTGTCAGTATATATCTTGTCCCATGTGCCTGTACCGATAAAGTGGGCATTTTTTTCCATGTTAACGATGTATTCTCCGCCAATAAATGTCACAAGGATACCTTTGCGGTAAAGCTGTATCATTTTTACTTCACCCGAATCGTTATAAACAACAACAAGACCGAAGTTTGTGTGGCAGTCCTCAAGGTATTTTGCGCAATTTCTGGAAGCTGAATTGTATCCCAGCGGATTTGTTCTTGTGCCGACTTTCCATGTCTCGGAAAAAGTCGCATCGAGCGCACCCGCAATAACTCTGTCAACCGCCTGTGAACCTTTAGAAGTCCCGGGTCTGCTCGTTTTGTAGACATTCCAGCTGTAATTGGTAAAAGCGCCTACTCGCTCGTACTTTCTGTTTTTTGTGCCCTGTTCAAGGTAAAGCACTTTGTTGAAGGCGGCTCGCGTGTCATCTTCGCTGAGTACAAGATAATCGGTCAAAGCCGCTTCTATGGAAGTTTTTATGACCTTAGTATCTGCGACAGCAGCAGCGACCCTCGCTTTTCTGACATAGCCCATCAAGCTGGGTATAAGAAGTGATGCAAGAATACCGACAATGGCAATAACAATCGCCAATTCAACTAATGTGAAGCCCTTTTTATTATTTTTCATAAGCTCATCCCTTTCGATCGTATCGCAATTACCACTAAAAAAATATATCTACCAATTTATTTGTTGCCTATATTATATCATAATTTTACAAAACGGTCAACTAAATTAATCTAAATTTGTATATATACATAAAAATGAAGCATATAGTTTCGCCGAATTGACCAAATCACAAGTTGACTAATTTTACAAATTAAAAGCATTCAGTATGGTTTTAAATAAATAGGAAATAATTTTTGTTTCTATATTTTAACTAATAATTTTCCCGATGTCAAGCCAAAAGGCAGATGACCTGATTTGATGGTTAATAAAATATCAATATATCACCATAACATCAAAAAAAGGACTGCCCGATCTCAGACAGTCCTTGTTTTGCGCTCATATCTTCAAATAAAACTGCATACTCGCGTCCATGTCAATAATTATGAATTATGAATTATGAATTAAGAATTACCGAAGCGCTCCTCTGTGGCTAAGCAGAATAATTCATAAGAAAGCGAAAAGCCTTTCCAACCATCGGGAAAGGCTTTTTTGAACAATATTAATGAGCAGTCTTCCGATAAGACTGCATACTCGCGTCCATGTCAATAATTATGAATTATGAATTATGAATTACTGAAGCGCTCCTCTGTTGAATTCGCTGAGTTCCAAGCCCTCGTTCTTTTCAAGCGCCCAGCGTATGTTCCACTCGCTGGTGAACAGCAGCAGATAGTTCCCGCGGAAATCCTGTACCAGCTTGGTGTCACTGGAGAGTTTCAGCTTCTTCACATCAATGTCCTTGTTGTCTATCCACCTGATGTGGCTGTACGAAAGGCTTTCCTTGAACAGTTCAACATTGTATTCGTTCTTCATGCGGTACTCGAAAACTTCCAGCTGAAGAACGCCCACAACGCCGATGATGACCTCTTCCATACCCGTTTCAGGCTCCTGGAATATCTGTATCGCACCTTCCTGCGCTATCTGGGTAGCACCCTTTACAAACTGCTTGCGCTTGAGAGTGTCCTTCTGGCGCACACGCATGAAGTGTTCGGGCGCAAAAGTCGGTATCGGCTCAAACTCAAACTTGCGCTTTGGCGAGCATATCGTGTCACCGATGGCGAATATGCCCGGGTCGAACACGCCGATGATGTCGCCCGCATACGCCTCGTCGATTATCTCACGCTCCTGCGCCATTATCTGCTGCGGCTGTGAAAGACGCATCTTCTTGTTGCCCTGAACGTGCAGTACGTCCATTTCTTTGTCAAATTTGCCCGAGCATACACGCAGGAAAGTTATCCTGTCGCGGTGTGCCTTGTTCATGTTAGCCTGTATCTTGAAAACGAAAGCCGAGAAATCAGGGTCAAACGGGTCAATGACACCCTCACTGCTGACACGCGGCGTAGGCGAAGTGGTCATCTCCAGAAATCTTTCAAGGAAAGGCTCAACACCGAAGTTAGTCAGCGCCGAACCGAAGAATACAGGCGAAAGCTGACCTTTTCTGACCTTTTCGAGGTCAAATTCGTCACTTGCTCCATCGAGAAGTTCAATGTCATCGGAAAGCGTCTGATGCAGATGTTCGCCCAGCATGCTGTCAAGGGCAGGGTCGGAAAGTTCAACTTCCTCCATAGCTACCTTGTGCTTGCCGAACGCCATCTCGGAATCGCTGGAAAATGCGATGATGTGGCGCTTGTCGCGGTCATACACGCCCTTGAACTCCTTGCCGCAGCCGATGGGCCAGTTTACGGGATATGTCTGTATGCCCAGTTCGTTCTCTATCTGGTCGATGAGGTCGAATGGGTTGCGCGCCTCTCTGTCCATCTTGTTGATGAAAGTGAATATCGGTATGTGGCGCATTACGCAGACCTTGAACAGCTTTCTTGTCTGGTTCTCAACGCCCTTTGAAGCATCTATCACCATTACAGCCGAGTCAGCCGCCATAAGTGTGCGGTAGGTGTCCTCAGAGAAATCCTGGTGTCCGGGAGTGTCAAGGATATTTATGCAGTAGCCGCCATACTGGAACTGCATTACCGATGATGTTACCGAGATACCTCTCTGCTTTTCTATCTCCATCCAGTCAGAAACTGCATGGCGGGAATTTTTCTTGCCCTTTACCGCGCCCGCCTGAGCGATAGCACCGCCGTAGAGCAGGAATTTTTCGGTGAGTGTGGTCTTACCCGCATCGGGGTGAGAGATTATGGCGAAAGTTCGCCTGCGGTTTATTTCTTCTTTTAAGCCCATTGTTTTCCTCCGTTGTATATGTCAGACCTGCCTGTGCGGGCGGGTCAGATGATGTTATATTTAAACTGATGATACAAATATCACATCATGTCCGTCCTCCAATACTGCTATCGAATTTCGCATACTTTTCTATTATACCATGAAATCCCGCGATTTACAAGCGGCATATTCCCAAAATACAGCCGCTTTATATGACTGTGCCTTTAGTTAAGCTGACAGTTCGGGCGTTTTGCCATAAGAAACGCTTTCGGCGCTCATGCAGGGTGAACAGCTCTCTGCTCACATAACACTGTTATGTAACACGAACATAACACCGTTATGTAAAATGCGGAGATATTGTGCAGTCCTACAAAAAGTCCGTAAACCCCTTGACGAATGCAGAAAAATGTAGTAAGATAACACTGTTACGTAACACCGTTATCCAAAAGGAGATACTATGGCAGAAAAGAACACAGACAATAATGAGAGCCGCGCAAGGCTGATAGAATGCGCGAAAAAGGAGTTCCTTGAAAAAGGCTTTGCGAAAGCCTCCCTGAGGAAGATAGCCGCCGATGCAGGCGTGACCACAGGGGCGGTATACTTCTTTTTCAAAGACAAGGACGGTCTGCTGGGCGGCGTGACAGAATCCGCGCTGACAAGCCTGATGGGGGTGCTTGAAAAGCATTTTGCTGAGGACACCGAGACCGATCTTAAAAGCTACCAACAGCAGGACGGCGACCACGATGAATTCGCGGAAGAACTTGTCAACGTGATATACGACAATTTCGATGAAATGACCATACTGCTTGAAAAGTCGGCAGGTTCGAGGTTTGAGGGCATTGTCGAAGAGGTGATAGACAGGCTTGACACCTCATATATGGCGCTGGCTGAACAGTATGCCGCCGCGATGCCGGGCAAGCGCGTCAACCGCGATATGCTGCACTGGCTGACACATGTGCAGGTGGACGCATTTATCCACATGATGAACCATTTCCCCGACAGGGAAGATGCTATGCGCTTCATCAAGCCCGTAATGGATTACCTGATAAAGGGCTGGATAAAATATGCGCTTTTATAATTCATAATTCATAATGCATAATTCATAATTATTGACATGGTTTGAAGAATTGCGCTGAAAAGCGGGATAACATGTTTTGGTTTGATATAGGGTGAAGTTAGTCAAATCTAACTTTTCAAAAAATGTGTTTATCCCGCTGACACACCACAAAAAAAGCGGCTATACAGAACTTAAGGTTCTTGGCGTATATCTTTCCCCCGCCGCAGGCGGGGGAAAGATATGGGGCGCTCAATTATCCTTTTGTTTACCGCATTTTTAGTTGGTGTGCTAAAGGGATAGTCATATAAAAAAATGAACGGAGGTCACAGCATGTACTTAGAAGTAAGGGACGTAAAGAAAAGCTACGGCAAGGACACCAGCTACATACAAGTGTTGAAGGGTGTCAGCACAAGCGTTGAAAGGGGACAGATGTGCGTCATACAGGGCACCAGCGGTTCGGGCAAATCCACACTGCTGAACTGCATCGGCGGGCTTGACACTATGGACAGCGGTTCGGTGATAGTTGACGGCAAGGAGATATTCGGTCTTAAGCCTGCCGAACTTTCAGATTACAGGCGCGACTATCTGGGATTTATCTTCCAGTTTTACAACCTTGTGCCCAACCTGACCGTCAAGGAGAACATTCAGGTGTGCAGTTACCTGACAGATGATCCCCTTGACATGGAAGAACTGCTGGACACTCTGGGGCTTACCGAACATCAGAACAAGTTCCCCGCACAGCTTTCGGGCGGTCAGCAGCAGAGGTGTGCCATAGCAAGGGCGCTCATCAAGAACCCGAAACTTCTGCTTTGCGATGAACCCACAGGTGCGCTTGACTCCAAAACTTCCCGAGACATACTGATACTTCTGGAGAAGATAAACGCGAAATACGGCACTACCATGCTGATAGTCACCCACAACAACTCCATCAAGGACATGGTGCATAAGGTGATAATCGTCAAGGACGGACTTATCCGCAAGGACTACGAGAACGAGACCAGAGTTCCCGCCGCCGAACTGGAGGACCTGTGATGAGAAGAGTACTGAGAAAGCGCCTGCCCCGCGACTTAAAGGCAGGCATCGGGCGGTATCTGGCGCTGGTGCTTGTCATCGCGATGGGCATATATCTTGTGATAGGCATAGTCGGTTCAGCTGAGACCGTACTGCACGGCACTGAGGAAAAGCGCGGCATATTCAACACTGAGGACGGCTGTTTTACCGTATTTCTTCCGCTGACTGATGATGAACTGACAGAAATATCAGCAGACGGCACCGAGATACAGGCAGAGTTCTACACCGACCTTGAGGTGG
>NZ_CACWPP010000089.1 GCF_902762735.1 uncultured Ruminococcus sp. | reverse complement strand
TGAATTTCTGATATATAGTGCTGTTGTAATAACAACCGCCAGAATAAGAATGTGCAAAATGGTATGATAAACATCGGGTATATATCTTCCGTCAATTTCGAGCCACTTTACAGCACCTGAGAAATACTTTATCTTATCTTCCAGTGGACCCATTACACCTTTGCTGAAAATAGTGTACCATTCGTGGCATAAAAATTGAATCACGAACCATAATGATGTCCATACCAAAACAGCCCATTTCCCGATTTTTTCCTTAAAGATGAATAATATCATCACTGCTGAATAAATAAGAAAAAATAAACCGTCATCTTTATATGAACGTGTGACCAGATATGAACTGCTGAAATAAACACCTGTCATATCAAGAAAAAACCACAGCAGAAGCAGTGTCTGGGTTATTATACAATATCTTTTCTTCATTATTTACCACCTGAATCCCGATTTTTGTCAGTAACGATTATAGCACATCATCTCTGTACTGTCAATAGAAACGCCATAGTACTTCTTGACCTTACATCAGAAATACTATGGCGTAAAACTTCTTTATACGTACCCTGCGTAAGGGCTGGGGGGTTTGTCGCCCCTTGCCAAGAACGCTGAATTACGGCTGTCAGATATTGGTGTGTCAGCGGGATAATCACAAATTATGATAATACTTTATAAAGCCCGCTTGATATATATAAAAACACAACTTGCATTTATGGCGTACAGGCGTACCAAGCCCGAAATTACGGGCTTTCAGGCGTACCGAAAGGCGTACCGCAGGGTGTACCGAAGCTGTCAAGGGCGTTCGGCGAAGAATATCACCGCACCCGTCACTGCGGCACAGCCCAGCCATATGAGCGGTTTTGGAGAATATTTCTTATCTTTATTCTTTTGGGTGACTTCCGACAGCGCATATCCCAAAAGCACGAAAAACATCAGCATGGCAAGGTTTTGCAGGATAACGAGCCATTTTGCCGCTGTGTAGTCAAGAAAAGCAAAGTGCGTCCTGAACGTGATATAGTCCGCGATGCCGCTTTTCAGGAACAGCCACAGTCCCACGCCAGAAATGCCTGTCAGTATCACCTTGAATATCATTTTGCCCTACTGCACAGCCGCCCCCGAAAAGTGCCGAAAACATGACAGCTATCCTGTTTTTCATGCACAGACTTCTTTAGTCTTTCATCTGCTCAGGGTCAAGCATTTTTATCACTTTCGCGGGGACACCTCCTACCACCGCGTAGTCGGGAACGTCCTTTGTGACAACTGCACCTGCCGCAACAACCGCGTATCTGCCCACAGTCACGCCCGGACAGATCGTACAGCCCATGCCCAGCCACGCATTTTTCTTCACCGTGACTTTGCCGTAGGTGTAGGTGGTGTGACGGTCGTACATATCGTGGTTGATGGTTGCGATGCGTACTCCCGGTGCAGCCATAACGCCGTCCTCAAATTCGATGCCGCCCGATGCCGAAAGGATCGCCGAGTGATTGATAAACACGTTCTTCCCGAACTTCACGCGGTTGCCAAAATCACAGGTGAACGGAGTGAGTATACGCACATCATCGAGTTTTCTGCCAAACAGTTCTTCCAGATAGCCCACATACGACATATCATCGGGGAGAACGGCATTCGCCTTTGCGCACAGCACCCTAGCTCTCATCATCTCATCGACTGCTTCTCTGAAGTAAGGTTCGGTCACTTTTGTGGGACCTCCCTTATCCATCAGGTCGTATACATGACCCTTCTCGTATTCCATTTTATTTCCTCCTGTTCGTGTGGACTCAAAACTGCTTTTTAAGTATTTCGATAAATTCGTTGGTGTGCTTTTTCGGGTTATCGGCTTTCATAAACGCACAGTACCGCCTGATGATCGGCTTGCCGTTCCTCAACAGCTTCACAGCCTTAGTTGTGGTCTGCACCGCATCGCCGCTTCCCTCTATGAGCATAAATCCATTCCCCTGAATGATCTGCATAAGCGCATCGTCAATGTATTCGGTGAAGTATATCTCGCTTTGAAAGCCCAGATCATTCGCATAGAAACTGCGCTCCGTTTCCTGCTGTTCAGGGGTGGAGAGCAGTATCAGCGGCGTGTTTTTGAGGTCGCTTATCTCGACCTCGTCAAGCAGTGCGATAGGCGAATTTACTGATATTTCGGCGTAGTATTCGCGAATGTCGAGCACGATGTTCACATACTCGTCCGAGAACGCTCTGCGCTGGTCGTTCAGCACAACATCAAGTTCATTGTTCCGCAGAAGTGCATAGATCGCATCGTGGTTTCCGTGCGTTACCTCCACCGTCACATCTGGATACTGCGCCGTGAACTCGGAAACCGCAGAATTGAACTCCTTGCCGCTGTACCCTTTCAGCAGACCGACTTTCAGAAGCTCTCCGCTTCCCGCCGACTGCTTTTGAAGCTCCCGCACCATGTTGTCATAATCTGCCACCAGCACAAGGCTTTTCCTGTAAAAGAACTCCCCTGCGTCAGTCAGCGTGAAACTGCGCTTTTTGCGTTCCAGAAGCGTGACTCCCAGTTCTTCCTCCAGCGCTTTTATCTGCTGTGAGATAGCCGACTGCGAGATAAAATGTTCCTCAGCGGCGGCGGTGAAACTGCCGAGCCGCACCACCGACTGAAAATAGCGTATCTGTTTGAGCATCATATCACCTCAGTATGTCGAGGCGCTTGCAAGTGCAAAGCGCCACTCGCCGCCTTTCTTGACCAGCTGAAACCTAAGCTGTAACCGCCATGTGTGCTTTCCTCCGCCGAAAACTGCGGCAGTAACTTTGCTTTTGCCGACAAGCACGGCATTATCGCCCTTTACTTCCGCCTGCAAGCCCTCATGTTCGGCTGAATAGTAATTGAGCGTACCGTCCATTATGGCATTTATGTATTCCTGCCTGCTCTGCCGCATACCCGTCATGTGGACAAGCATAAAGCTGTCATCGTGGACACGTTCAAGCGCAGTCCTGTCCTTGTTCACCATAGCGGCGTACATTTCCTTGTAGAGCTGTATGATCTGTTCTTTGTCGGTCATATGCTTTTCTTCGCCCACTCAGCGACTTTGCTTTCGCTCTCGGCGGCTTCCGCACCGTGAACCGAAAGCCCTGCCTTGACATTTGCTCCCTTGCAGAGGTTTTTCAGGTCACGCTCACTTGAACCCATGCCGCTTCCCTCATTGGTGCAGAACGGAATGATCGTCTTGCCCGAAAGATCGTACTTTTCAAGCAGTGTGAACATACACATGGGCATTGTTCCCCACCAGTTGGGATAGCCCACAAAAATAGTGTCGTAGTCCTCAAAGTTTTCGGGATAAGCCTTTATCTCGGGACGGGCTTTTGCGCGAAGCTCCTGCTTTGCCTCTTCGATGCAGGTCATGTAGCTCTCGGAATAGGGCTTGACGGTATCCACCTCAAAGAGGTCGCCGCCCACAGCGTTCTGAATGAACTCGGCAACTCTCTCGGTGTTGCCCTTAGCGATGGTCTTTAAGCCGCCGTTCCAGTAGTTTTCGCCCTTGCGTGAATAGTAAACGATAAGTATATTTGCCATAGTGATTACCTCCGTGATCTATTTGGTAAGTATATTATATCACGGATTTTCGGATAAATCAATCCGAATTTCAGTGGTAAAAGATAAGTTTTACTTATGTATAAAGCCGAATGCAGAGCGATACTGTATGAAATATCCTCTTACAGCTCGGGCAGAAATGCTCTTAATTACTGAGAAGCAAGGTACATATTCATTTGTGACTATCCTGCTGATACACCAAAAAACGGCGGTTTTTCAGAAATTAAAGTGGTTGGCGGTTATCTTTCCCCGACTGCGGCGGGGGAACAATACACAGCCAAATTGGGATATACGATATATATAAAAAGACAACTTGCATTTATGGCGTACAGGCGTACCAATGGCGTAAATGCGCGCTTTTAGCCGTACCGATAAGCGTACCGAACGACGTACAGCGAACGGCTCATGGCGTACAGGCACGCTGAATGTACGGCTGTCAGATATTGGTGTGTTAAAGGGATAACCATATAATTTAAATCCCAATTTGGTTGTGTATTGGTGCAGTTGCGGATATTCTCACAGATGGCAGGCAGAGAAAAGCGGAATAAACACAAAGAGCAGGCTCATTAAAAAGACCTGCTCTGTTTCTGTATAAAAATCAATAACGCACAAACAACGCACAAAACCCAAAACAGCAAAATAAAAAAGCCCTGAAACCGCTTAGTTTCGGGCTTTTGTTTGGTGCGGCAAACGGGACTTGAACACTCGGAGATTTGAAAAGCGGTGTTTAACGATGTTCAGAAAAGCCCTTTTTATGCGGTTTTAGAGCATTTTGCATTAAGTGCTGTATAGTGCTGTCAAGTACAATTAAACGGATTTTTGCGTTTTATAATGACCAAATAATGACCAAGAATAAATCCAAAATTTCGTACATAAGAAAGAGCAGACCGCTGAAAGCCTGCTCAATCCGCTCTGAATTTGTTGTGCTTTTATTACATCTTTTTTGCATTATTATTCCGCTTTTCTCTGTTTGCCCTCTGTAAGGATATCAGCAACCACGCCCAGTGCCTGCGCTTCACGATCTTGAAAGGCTGCGGCGTAAATATCAAGAGTTGTACTTGCCTGAGAGTGTCCGAGAACGCTTTGCACGGTCTTGACATCTACGCCCGAGCTGATAAGCAGGCTTGCGTTCAAGTGTCTGAATGAATGCAAGTTCACTTTCGGGAGATCATAAGCTGCACAAATCTTTGTGAGCCACCCGAAAGGGCTTGCACCGTTCATCTGGTGACCGTCCCATGTTGTAAACAGTCTTTCGGTGCTATGCCATTTATCCCCCAGCTTGAACCGCTGTGAGTTCTGATCGTTTCGCAGCTGTTTCAAAGTAAATATAACATTCTCGGGGAGTGTCAGCGCCCTGACCGAGCTTTTGCTTTTTGGTTCAGTATCATAATAGCCCAGCTCTTTTGAATAGTGGACAGTCCTGCGGATATGGATAACGCCTGTTTCAAAGTCTATGTCAGACCATTCAAGCCCCAGTATTTCGCCCCTGCGGAAGCCGCCGAACAATGCCAGCTGGAAGAAAGCACGGTATTTGACAGGTGTTTCGGGCAGGTCAAGGATATCAAGGAACTGTTTTGCCTGCTCTATCGTGAACATTGTATGCTCTTTCTGGGGTATCTTCGGAAGCACTGCATTCTTGCAGGGGTTATCTTTGATTGCCTTTATCTTCACTGCATAGTCGAACACAGAGCTGATAAACGAAACATAATTCTTGATAGTTTTCGGGGTGAGGGCTTTTTCGGTTTTTATGCGGTCAAAAGTCTTTGTAAGTGGCTGACCGAGTGCTGCGGTTATCTTCTCAGCGCTGGTGAGCATGACTTGCTTACCGTCCCAAGCATATTTGATAGTCTGTGCGCTGACCCCTGCAAGCTCTGCAAACTGTGCTTGTGTGAGCTTCCTCTTTTTGAGTTCTGCTTTCAGGTCAATTTTAACGACTGCCTTTTCTTCACTCTTGACATTCTCATGAGTGAGCCATAATATAAAGTTGTCGATCTCTCGGGGAGTGATCTTGTCTATTCTCAGGCGACCCAAGCGCTCATATACTCGGGGGCAGTACTGGCGGCAGCGGTCAATGCCTGACTGCTTCAAAGTGCGCTTTGCATAGTTTTCAAACCATGTTTCGCAGAAGTTCTCAAACTTCTCAGCGTTGACGGTCTGACCCCTGCGGCACTGTTCCTCAAATTCAAACGCCGCCTTATTCAGCGCCTTTTCTATCTGCTTGTCGGTCATGCCCTCACGGGGCGGCTTCCATGTCATGCTCTGGGTGATCTGTCTTGTGCCGTCTGCGGAATAACCACAGCAAACTTTGATACGGTAGGAGCCGTTTTTTCTCTTGTCGATGTGTGCCATAATATCACATTCCTTTCGATGTATTGACACCGAGAGGGCAAATGTGCTATAATAATATTGCTTTGTATGGCAGGCTTTGCCCTTGCGGTGAGGTCTATATAAACCGTTCCTGTGTTGGTAGCGCAGGGGCGGTTTTTATTTATTACCGAACTTTGGGGTAAACATATCAATGTACTTATCAATACAAGCATTTAAGCATAGCTTTTTATAATCAGAGTATTCAGCATCTTTTAATGTTTCGGATATTTTCAAGTATTCTTCTATAAAATCAAGTATCTCATTTTGAAAAGCACTTTCATTATTTACAATCAAATCATCATGATAAGTTTCTGAAACTCTGTAAATTATCAAATCATGACTATCATTGAAATTAAAAGATAAGATACCCATATCCATGATATGAGAAAGAGCTCTAATTGTTTTACATAGATCATTTTCTATATCCTGTGAAGCCTGCGGTATTTCTGGAATATCACATAAATACTCTAATGAAACACCAAGTGCAAGTGAAAGCTTAATTGCGTTTTTTAAAGTCGGGATTTTAGGCTTATCATTAACATTATAGGTTGTATAAGAGCGTATTGTGTTTTCATTAACCCCTGACATATTCGACAGGCAGCTTACACTATATCCTTTATCCTCTATTAAGTTCTTTAAATTCACACTGAATTTATCACCAAGCTCATAATTTGGAATGTTTTCCATATATTATCACCTCAATATCATTATATCACACTTTGTTGCTGTTGTCAATATTATAGTGTGAAAACACGAAATAATATTTAATGCTATAATCTATTGCGATTTACCACTAAAAGTTGTATAATATATGTGGGAGGTGAGAAAACACATGGAAGCTATGACAGGAACAGAAGTGAAACAGCTCATTCAAAATGCGGGCTTGAAATGTTGGCAAGTTGCGGAGCTCTGGGGCTGCACTGACAGTAATTTCAGCCGCCGACTGCGTAAGCCTTTTGATAATGAAGATATCAGCAGAATAAAGGCTATCATTGCAGAATTGACAAAAAAAGAAACCGCCTGAGTGCTGCGAACACTCAGACGGCAAAAGCAGGCTTGAACCTGCTGAAAGCATTTAGGACAATGCCTCACCGATATTATATCACATTTTCGGTCGGGGCGCAATAGAAAGTGAGGTATTATTTTGAGCAATACTGAGATAATCACAAGACCGCTTCCACGCATGCGGACGATAAAGGAAGCCGCCGCCGAAACGGGTGTGCCTGTTTACGCCCTGCGCCGCTGGGTAAAGTCGGGGGAAGTGCCTGCGGTTTATGCGGGCAAAAAGGCGCTCATCAATCTTGACCATCTTGTAGATTTTCTGAACGGCGGTGATCAGGCGTGACGGATATCGAAAAGAAGCTGCTCTCTGTTATCGGACACGGAGAGGAAAACGCTGTCACTCAGCAGAGGATAACATCTTTGACAGATCTACCGCCCAGAGAAACAAGGCTGATTTTAGAGCGCCTGCGGAAGTCGGGTATCGTTGTCTGTGCAGGGAACAGAGGGCGCTTTTTCCCCGAGACCCTTGATGAATTGGAGCACTACGTGAAACGAATACAAGCTAACGTCCGAAATCAGTGCATAGCCCTTGCGCCTGCGAGACGGTTATTGAAGGAATGGAGGGAGCAGGGGCATGAGTGAAAAGAAACCCCCAGCTTTAAATATTTATCGTGAAAATGCAGAAATGCTGATAAAGCTTTCTGAGCAAGACATCGGAGCTGTAATGAAAGCAGCGTTTCTCTATTATCTTTACGAGGAAGAAGCTAAGGAGCTATCACCGATTCAAGCGTTAGTTTATTCATGCTTAAAATCAGGACTTGACCGCTCAGCTGAAAAATATCGAGAGAACTGTGAGAAAAAGCGTTTGGCAATAGCGAAGCGCTGGGAAGATGAACGCAAAAAAGAATGAATTTCAATACAGCTGTATTCAAGCGTATACAACTGTATACAGATGTATACTTTCATTTCGTTTCATCACATTTCTTTTCTATTTCATCACTATTTCTATTTCATCACTTTTATAGTTAAGGGTTTTTGAAAAATCAAAAACTAGTCCAGTAAAGGGTTTTTGAAAAAACTCACATTTCCCGAAAGAGGTTATTTATGGATTTTTTTGATAAGCAGTTAAAAAAAGCTTTTCCTAAAAGCATTTGTGTTTTCAGCATTGAGGACTGTAAACTGATATTTGAAATGTATTTTGATTTATACAAATACTACACAGGACATGAACACCCACCTATTAAGACTGAGAAGCTGATAGCTATGCTTGATAACATAGATGGAGATGGGTTATTTGATGCTGAGTGCTATCCCGAGCTTATAAGGTCTTATTTTGAAACACCTTTTAGGAATTGTGATAGAAACATTTGTCATTTTATGAGTGGCAAGATCAGAGAGTTAAGATTTTATGAGACCTGTTATTAGATAATTGCAGGTTTCGTACAAGCAGGCATTAAAGGCTTTTATTCATAATCAGACAGAAGCTAATATTTACAGAAAGGCAGAGATCAGATGAATATGAACGATGACAAAGTTGCTGAAAAGCTAATCGAGCTGTATGAAGAAAAGATACAACATCTTGAACATGAAAAGGACAAGATGAGGTTAGAACGCAACAGGCTTAAAAGAGAATTACAAACACTTGAAAAGCAGAAAAATGCAGATTTTTCCATACAGAAAGGGGGTGAATAGCCTTGACCGATGAAAAGCTGATAGCACATCTTCTTTCAGCACCTACTATCAGAGAGGCAGCAATTCAGGCGGGTATAAGCGAGAGTGCTGTAAAGATCATGGGCGATATTGCGGCAGATGAACAGGTATCAGCGCAAATAAGGCTGAATGCCTGTGATGCCATTCTTAAACACGCAAGGATATATGATCGGAGGTACAACAATGTCTGATAAACTTACCCGAGCAGAACGGGAAACGATAATTATATATAACGAGCTTGACGATGCGTATATCATTGACAGTTCTGTTCAGAAGCATATCCACAAGTTTGACAAGCTGGGTTATGAATGCACAGATACACAGCTTTATGATGACGGCACAGTGTGTTCTAAGTCTTACAAAGTACCTGTCAGGTCAATATCTTTCAGAAGTCCCGAGAAGCGTAAAGTCACTGAGGAACAGCGGGAAAAACTTCGTGAACGTATGGCAAAAATGAGGTCTGACAAATAATACGACTTTTTAGCAGATATTTTTTCGGAAAAACTCTATGATTTTTTACCTATCGCCAGCGGGCAGTATAATGACCCTACGAAAACAATAGTATCCAAAATCCAATAGTTTATTTAGAAAATAGAGCGGGTTTAGTAATGACAGTGTCATTTATAGCCTGCTCTTTTGCTATGCTTAATAAGTCCGCTGCTATTTTTGCGGATATATAAAAGCCTGATAAAGTACTGCAAAAGTATAGCAAGCTGATAGCAAAAAGCACTACAAAAGCACTGCGAGAAATGAATTTACCAAAGCAGTAAAAAAAAAGAGTTTTCCAAAGCAGTAAAAAAAGAGTTTTTTCTATAAAAAAGGGAAAAGGGCAGCGATATTGTAAAATATGCAATCATTTAGCGGCTTTAGGAGCGTTATAAAAAATAAACCCTTGTCAAGTTTTTTTACCCATAATGACCAAACAATGACCAAAACCTCAAACATCAAAATAAAAAAGCCCTGAAACTGCGTAGTTTCGGGCTTTTATTTGGTGCGGCAAACGGGACTTGAACCCGTACGTCTAGGACACACGCCCCTCAAACGTGCCTGTCTGCCAGTTCCAGCACTGCCGCATGAATTATTTTATATGAGGGGAAATCGCTGTTTCAAACATTCAGCTTAATTATTATAGCACAGCAGCGATCAATTGTCAAGGGGGCTGAAAAAAATATTTTGAATATTCCTGTTTTTATATGTGGTATTACTATTTATATATATCGGCTGTCCGTGACAACTGTGCGGAACGCTTCCTTGCTGACATATCCGTGACAGTTCGGGCAGTACGATGTCAGTTCGGTGCGGAAGTCGTAGAAATTCATGTAAGTGTCGTATTCGCCTTTCTCAGCGACAAACTCACACCCGCACTGCTTGCATTTGAATTTCTGCGGAGTGTCAGCGCGGGGCTGGGGTGTGCCCTCTTTGATTATCTTCATTGTTTACCTCCTTTTTGGGTATGAAAAAACCGCCTAACTTAGTTAAGCGGTTTTACCATTCTTCCATTGTTTCACATTTTTTTCTTTCAGCTTCTATTTCAGCTTCAAGCTCTTCTAACGTTAAACTGTCAAAATGAGCCTGTTTTTCGGACGATATTCCATCGAAATAATGTTCGTATTCACCGTTCATCGTTTTTCCCACCTTATTCCGTAGTCTTCTTGAAACTGATTGAGTGTTTGCTCATATGCACTAATTTCAGTATAGCCTCTTTTTTTATATTTGTCAACTGTTGCATCAAACAAATTAGCCGTAAATGGCTTCTTGCCTGTTTGGTAAATATACACATCACCATTATGACAGCAGATCAATCCCTTTTGATACTTTCTCATGCCGCATGAAGCAAGATCATCGCCACTTGGCGGCTTACTTTCAGGGTGATTATGTAAACTTATTAAAAAATTAGGTCTGTGTTTTTTTATAGCAGTTTCAAGTGACAGATTATAGACAATTTCTTGTGGCTTGTTAGAATGAGTTTGGGTAGCAACTACAGAGCCTTTAATTTCATCAAACAAATACATATCTTCGTAGTAAGTGTTGTTCCTATGAATGAGCATATCTCGTGCTTTCTGGCATATAAGTTCATCTGTTTTGGTGTTTTTAGATATACCTCGAAATTTTGCTTTGTATTCTGGAGATAAAATATATTCTTTGTTGATGCTTGTTGGTAATCCACGTTTTTTTGATTTTTCTTTTTCGGTTATTTGGCTTTCAAGCGCCATCGCCTCAGCCCTCGTCAGCTTCATCGGCTTAGGCGCACCAGCCGCATACTCTATCCGCTGAGCTTTTGCCTGCTCATTAGTCCACTGCGGTTTAAGCCCGATGCCTTTCTTAGCATCGAGAGCGGACCGGACTTCCGATTCACCTCCCTGCCGAAACTGCATAAAATAAAGCAAACGGCAAAACTTCTTCCGCATGCGCTGTGCGGGAAATGTCGTTTAAAAAAAGCACCCGAAAGCTGAAAAGCCTGCGGGGAAAATTTTCACGGGGGGTGAATTTTCCTCTGCAAAGCGGGAATAATACCGATAGAAATGATATTACAAGCAAGGAGTGTTTTCAGGTGATCGTTCACAGAGGTGACATTTATTATGCTGATCTCAGCCCTGTGGTAGGGTCTGAGCAGGGCGGGCTTCGTCCTGTGCTGATAGTTCAGAACGATATAGGCAACCGCCATTCGCCTACGGTGATAGCGGCGGCAATAACCAGCAGGCAGGACAAAGCGCGTCTGCCGACACATATTTCGGTGGGTGCGGGGTGCGGTCTTTCGAGGGATTCGGTGGTCTTGCTGGAGCAGATACGCACCCTTGACAAGCGCCGCCTGCGTGAGAAGATGGGGCAGCTCGACAAGGGTTCGATGAACGCGGTAGACAACGCGCTTTCTGTAAGTTTCGGGCTAAACGGTTAGTCTATAACTGACGCTGTTATCAGTCACACTGCACATATCACGCGCAAGAGAGTTATGCAAATTTCTGATTTTCTTTTTAACATGGACATATCTTATTAATTGTTGTACAAAAACGTGCAACTTTTGGTCAAAAAACAGCTGTTAGTGAAAGACGTTTTTCAAACAGCAAGCCACAGCCGTTCTTCACGGGCGGCAGGAACGAGAACTTTAAGGAGATATTAACATGGTTATTTTAAGAGAACAGCTTATCGGCATGGCTGACGGCAAAGCGGTCTGCCGCGCAGAACTGGCAGTTGACACCGCAGACGAGCTGGAAGATATTGTCTTTACAGACAGGACACTTGCGGCGGGTTCACTGGCGTGGGATATTGGCACAGGTGATTTTTACGGTCTCAACTCTCAGGGAGAATGGAAGATACAGAACGCCTGACCTGACAGCCCACAAGTCCCCATGACGGCAAGCCCCGCGCCGCAAAGGGGGAAGATCATAACGAAAATCGCGCTCACAGGGACTTTCCTGCGGGCGCGATATTTTTGGATTTTGTGTTGCTTGCCGCCGTGCGTGCTGGGGATAGGTGTGCATCTTATCTGCTTTGCACACTTGCGTTTGCGGGCTGGTGGTTCTCTTTTTATGGGGGGGTTCCCCTCCCTCCCGCCCGCATATTATTGTGCCTTGAATATTGACACTCTATCGCGGGGGACTGCGCCACGACCGCCGAAAACGCTATCGCTGTTCGGCTAGAGGACGCGGGCAATTCGTTTACGCAAACGGGGAGCGCTGTTCGCGGGAATTGAGTACGCGCTTTTTTTTGCGAATTGCCCGCTTTTTGGTCTGCACTCCCTACGTGTAGGGCGGGGGCTTGCCCCCGCCGTGTTACACCGCCACGCCGTGTTTACCGCCGAACTTTCGGGTCATCGTTATGTCGTGTTTAACCGCTTTTGGCTTGCTTTGGTCGAATGCTTTGACCTCTTTCCGTCGGTGCTTTGTTCGCCCAACTTGTTTTGTGTGTCGCGTTTGGACTGCTTCCCCGATGCGAGAGGCTCTGCCCCTCGCGCTCCCCGCAAGCCTGCTGGCGCGAGG
>NZ_CACWPP010000088.1 GCF_902762735.1 uncultured Ruminococcus sp. | reverse complement strand
GGTTTTCTTTTCCAGCATCTTTTTCACCCCTCTTTATTATACCACACTTATTCAAAAAAGCCTACCCTTTCGGGTAGACTTTTGCGACAGACTGAGCCCTCCCAAACTTCGGGAGGGCTTTTTTTATAGCAATCCAACTATTTAAATTCACAATATCCGGTCGCAAAAGCTCGGATCTATGGATTTTGTCTGAATTTTCAGGCGGACTGCTATGGTGCTAATGATAAAGTGTTTCATTTTTGCCGAAATAACTGCATAAAACGGGTGAGCATGATGAGCAGGAATGATCCGAAAGCCTTTTGTATCATCAGCAATACACATCAAAATTGGGAGACCAAAATAAACGATGTTATATCGGGAATTGAATACAGTTGGCGGTTATCTTTCCCCCGTCTGCGGCGGGTGAAAAATAACATCAACTCAGTTTTTCCTCATTGATAAAGGGATAGTCATATACATTATTATAATCCGTTTCTTCCCATCTGTCAAGCTGACATATAGGCAGATTAGACCAAATTATTGAACAATACCACGTTTTTAATGCCTAAATTATCGTATTGACAAAGCAAGTCGGGAGGTGTATAATGTAATTAGTTAAGACTAACTAACTGTAACAAGGAAATATGGTTATCCCGATGACACATCACAAAAACATCGGTCCTGCGGGATCTATAGCAATCCAACTATTTAAATTCACAAAATCCAGTCGCAAAAGCTCGGATCTATGGATTTTGTGACTGGATTTTGTCTGAATTTTAAGGCGGATCGCTATGAAGCTGTTGGCGCAATACCTTTCCCACGCCGCAGGCAGAGAAAAGATATTGTGCGACGGATCATCCTTTTATTTACCGCATTTTCAGCCGATGTGCCAAAGGTATGACCATATAAGGAAATGGAGTGTATAAAGTGTCAAAGACAGCAGTTGAATTTAAAGACGTAGTAAGGATCTTCGGTAAAGGCGACGGTCAGCAGATAGCAGTGGATCATGTCAGCTTCACCATTGATGAAGGCGAATTCGTGGTGATACTTGGGCGCTCGGGCGCAGGCAAGTCAACAGTGCTTAACATGCTGGGAGGAATGGATAAGCCAACAGAAGGCAAGGTAATAGTCGGCGGACAGGAGGTATCTTCCATGAACGACCGTCAGCTTTCGCAGTTCCGTGCGGATATGATCGGTTTTATCTTCCAGTTCTACAACCTTATCCCGGGACTGACAGCATACGAAAATGTGGCGCTGGTAAAGGATATTAAAAAGGACTCGCTCGATGCCGACGAAATGCTGGACCGTGTCGGACTTTCCGACCAGAAGAAAAAGTTTCCCTCTCAGATGTCGGGCGGACAGCAGCAGCGTGTATCCATCGCCCGCGCACTCGCAAAAGACCCCAAGATAATACTGGGCGATGAGCCGACAGGTGCGCTGGATTCGGAGACAGGTCTGATAGTGCTGGAAATGCTCCAGAAACTCTCCACCGAACAGGGACACACCGTAATACTGGTGACTCACAACGCGGATTTTGCAAAATGCGCCAACAAAGTCATACACATGCGCAACGGCAAGATAAAGTCGATAAAGATCAATGAGACACCCGCTTCTGCGCGTGACATCGAATGGTAAGGGGGCACGTTTATGCTTAAACGTAAAATGCTCCGCGATATAAAGAACAGTTTCGCACAGTTTTTCTCCATATTCATACTGGCGGCAGTGGCGATGTGGTGCTACACGGGCTTTCAGGCTAACGTAATAGGCGGCGGAAGATCGCGCGAGGAGTTCAACAATGCCACGAACTTCGCCGACGGCTGGATATACGGCGCGGCTTTCTCTGATGAACAGGCTGAGGCTGTCAAAGAAGTGGACGGCATCAAAGATGTACAGCTGAGGACAGAAGTACTCGGCAAAGCTGATGAAAAATATCACTCAGCCGAACTTTACTGCTATTTCCAGTCGGCGCAGACCGTCACAAAGCCCTATACCATCGAGGGTGCAGACTATGACCCCGATGATGAGGACGGCGTGTGGCTCTTCCGGCGTTTCGCCGAAGCGTGGGGACTGAAAGTCGGTGACAGCTTCACCTCCCATGCTATGGGACTTGACCTGACAAAGACAATAAAAGGTCTGGTGGCTACTCCCGAATACGAGTTTGCCTGCGCCAGCACCGATGCTGACACCGATTACCACAACATCGGCTTTGCCTATATGTCATCAAAGGTGCTGCCCGAAGAGCTGCAAAACTTCAACGAGATCGTTTTCACCTGCGGCGGCGACCCGCTGAAACATGAAAATGAGATCTCGGATGCCCTTGACGGCGGCTATGCTTTTCTTGCCGACCGCAAGAGCATTGACGGCTACAATCGCCTGACAGATGAGCTTTCACAGCATGACAGCTTTTCTTACGTGTTCTCGGCAGTGTTCGTGGCGATAGCACTGCTGGTCATCATCACCACCATGAAGCGTATGGTAGCCCGCCAGCGTACACAGATAGGTACACTTAACGCACTGGGCATGAAAAACCGCAAGATAATGGCGCACTACATCAGCTTCAGCGTAGTGATAACAGCGCTGGGCTGTGCGGCAGGCGTGGTGCTGGGCGTATTCACGTTCGGCAAAATGATGGTCGATCTTTTCAGTCAGTTCTACTGTGTGCCCGGCTGGAAAGCAGGGTATGACAGCAAGAGCATACTGCTGTCGGCAGTGATAGTGGTGATATGCGCTGCGGCTGCATTTTTAAGCTGCCGCATGATACTGAAAGTCCACCCGTCAGAAGCGCTCAGACCTGCCGCCGCAAAAACGGCAAAGCCCTGTATTTTCGAGAAACTTCCGTTCTGGGACAAGCTGGGCTTCACAGCAAGGTACGACCTCAGAGATATTTCCCGTTCAAAGCTGAGGGCTGTAATGGGCATCGCAGGCACAATGATGGGAATGATAATAATGACGCTGGGACTCGGTGCTTACGACACTCTCGGCTACGTAAGAAAATGGTATTTCAGCGATATACAGAATTATGAGACACAGGTGCTGTTCAAAGACAGCTGTACCCCCGAAGAGGCTCTCGGCATAGCTGACAGATATGACGGTGAGCTTATCTCGGCAGACCTCATCTCCATCGCGGCTGACAGTCACCCTACCTCAGATGATATTGTAAGCTGTAAGCTGACAGTCACCGAAGGCAAGGGGCTGTTCAGAGTATCTGATGATGCGCTGGATGTAACTCCGCTGGAGGCAGGCAGCGTAGCGCTCACCATGAAGCAGGCTGACAGACTTGGTCTTAAAAAGGGCGACACGGTCTACTGGAAACGCTCTTATGACAACGTATGGAACGAAAGCAGGATAGGCTTTATTTCAAGACACCCCTCGATAATGGGCATTACCATGCTCAGGGAAGATTACGAAGCACTGGGCTTTGAGTTCAAGCCTGCGATGCTTGTTTCCAAACAGAGCTGTGACGGCGCTGAGGACCTTGACTTTGTGTCTGCCGTACACAGCATGGACGACCTTAAAGCGGCTTTTGACAAAAGTATGGAGGTCATGGATCTGCTGGTGTTCTTCATGGTATTCTTTGCGGCACTTCTGATAATCGTGGTGCTGTACAATTCGGGCAACCTTTCTTTCAACGAGCGTGAAAAGGAATTTGCGACCCTGAAAGTACTGGGCTTCAAAAGCTCGGCGATAAGGCGGCTCATATCTGTGCAGAACCTCTGGCTCTCGGTAATAGGCGTTATCATCGGCATACCTCTCGGCAAGGCACCGCTTAATGCTATGATGGACTCTAACGGCGATCAGGTAGACTGGCCATGCTACATAAGCCCTGCTACCTATCTGCTGGCAGGCGCTTTCGTAATGCTGGTTTCTGTTGTAGTCGGCTTCATGTTCCAGAAGAGGATAAAGAAGATAGATATGGTAGAAGTACTCAAAGGCATGGAGTAGACCTAAATTTCCCGCTAAAGCTGTACACATCAAAACAGATGGATAAAAAACGGACGGCAGTTCATCAGAAGTGCCGTCCGTTTTTATGCTGTCTACCGATTTAGCTGTGTATCGCTCTCCCCGTAAAAGCGCGGAAAACAATACGAAAAGTCTTATTTGACAATATCAGCAATATCCCAATTTGGTTTCGTATTGTTCCCCCGCCTGCGGCGGGGGGAACAATACGAAAGAACAGCCATTTTTATCATCAGCAATACACATCAAAATTGGGAGTCAGCAATACAAATTGGAAGTATGCTGTCATATAAGAAAGCTGAGTCCCAGAAACATCACCGCATTTGTGATATTGCCCTTTGCAGGGAGCTTTGTGGGCAAAAGCACCGCAAACAGCGGCAGTGTGTTGAAAACGCAAGCCCACATCGGCAGACCTGTTTTTCCCGAAAAGACCAGCACCAGCAGTGTGACATCAAATACAAGCAGTCCCATATAAGCCACTGCCGCCGCAGCTGTCTTTCTGAAAAAAGTCAGCACCGTTTCCAGCGCTTCATCAGTTCTGCCCTGCTTCACGTAGAACCATTCCACCGCCCCGCATAAAACATGGTGAGCAGTTATCAAAACTATAAAAAACAGCCCCGATATGTACATTATCCGCCCTGCCGCATGCATGATGTTTTCTGCCCATCGGCTCAGCCCGATATACCCAAAAGCCGCCATGAACAGCGAAAATGCCCCCAACAGCATTGATACTTCTATCTGCCTGAGCGGCATTTTTTCAAACAGCTTTTTCATTTTTTCGCTGTCTTTTATATCTTTGCTCATATCAAATCTGCCGCACGGCGTATAGGCAAGCATGCAGTCCGTGATGCCGCATATCATGTGCCCCAGACAAGCTGTCAGCAGTGCTATATCCATTATTATCCCCTTTCTGACAGTCAATGATCTTATAGCGATCCAACTATTTAAATTCACAAGATCCGGTCGCAAAAGCTCGGATCTAAGGCGGATCGCTATAAAAAAGCGGCACACCGTTCTGCCAAACGACATGCCGCCTTATATATGCTTTTGTTACGGCAGATATGCACGCATATCCGAAAGTGATATGGCAATAGTCGAGCCGTTATGCAGAAGTGCGGAAGTCGTCGGCGCGATGATGCCCAGCGCTCCCAGCGCCATAAGTGCTGAATTGAACGTCATAATAAAGCGGTAACTGCGCTCTATACGGTCCATCAGTGCCCTGCTTATCTTTCTCAGCGTCAGCAGACAGTACAGGTCATCTGCGGATATGGTTATGTCGGCTATCTCTTTTGCGATCGCCGCCCCCGAACTTATCGCTATGCCCGCATCAGCCTCTGACAGTGCAGGCGAATCGTTAACGCCGTCACCTATCATTATGACTTTTCTGCCCTCAGCTTTCTGCTTTCTGACATACTCTGCCTTGTCCTCAGGCAGAACCTCATAATAAAGCTCGTCAACGCCCACTTTTTCGGCAACGCACTTTGCGACACGCTTGCTGTCACCTGTCATCATCACTATTTTCTCAAAGCCGAGTTCCCGAAGCTGTGAAACGACTTCTGCGGCTTCTTCCCTCAGCGGATCCTCGATGCAAAGCACAGCCGCAAGCTCACCGCCGACTGCCAGAAACAGATGTGAATATTCAGGCGGGAGCGCATCAAAACGCTCCTGCTCGCCCTGCGGTATAACGCAGGCTTCGTCCTCAAAAACAAAGTGGTAACTGCCTATGACAGCCTTTTTGCCGTCTATCGAGCTTGAAATGCCGTGTGCCACCACATACTCGACAGTCGAATGCTTCTCCTCATGGTCGATACCGCGCCGCTTTGCCTCTTCAAAAACAGCATTAGCTATCGAATGGGGATAATGCTCTTCCAGGCAGGCTGCCAGCCTGAGTACTTCTTCCTCGCTGTTTCCGCCGAAAGTGAATATCTTTGCCACATGCGGCGCAGAATGGGTAAGCGTGCCTGTCTTGTCAAAAACTATGGTATCAGCTTCACTTACCGCCTCAAGGAACTTGCCGCCCTTTACAGTTATGCCGTGTACACTGCTTTCGCGCATGGCAGAGATCACCGATATTGGTATAGCCAGCTTCAGCGCACAGGAATAGTCCACCATAAGTATAGATATGGCTTTTACACTGTCTCCCGTCAGCAGATATGTCAGCACCGTTGCCGCAAGACTGTACGGCACCAGCTTGTCAGCCAGATGCACCGCCTTGCTCTCAGCCTGAGATTTGAGTTTCTCAGACTCTTCTATCATCTTAACTATCCTGTCATACTTTCCGCTTCCCGAAGTCTTATCCACCCTGACAATACAGCTTCCGTCCTCAACGACAGTCCCCGCGTATACATAGCTTCCTGCCGCCTTGTGGACGGGCAGGCTCTCCCCTGTCAGCGATGACTGGTTCACCTCAGCTTCGCCCGACACCACAACACCGTCAAGAGGTATCATACTGCCTGTGCGGACTATGACCTCATCGCCCTCAGAGATAGCGCTTGTGGGCACAAGCTCTTCTTTGCCTTCTTTTATCAGCCATACCTTGTCGATGCCCAGTGACATGACGCTTGCCAGTTCGTCCACCGACTTTTTGCGTGTCCATTCCTCAAGCAGTTCACCCAGACCCAGCATGAACATTACAGATGATGCCGTGTCATGGTCTTTCCTGATAAGTGACACCGTTATAGCCGCAGCATCAAGCACGGAGACCTCTATGCTGCCCCTTGCCAGCGCTTTCAGTGCTTCTTTTATGTGTTTGAATGCATTTATCACCGTCAGCGCAAATCTTATCGGCATGGGCAGTACAGTGCGTTTCAGGACACGTTTTACGATCATGGCTATCAGCCTGTTCTCAAAATCACGGTCAAGCTCACGCCCCGTATGCTCGGGTACAAGGGCTTCTGCGCTCTCATCAGCGAAAGAAAATCTCCCCAGTGCTTTTATGACCAGCCCGCGCTCACCGTCATACCATATCACAGCATCACCAGTGCGGTCATAGACCTTCGCATTTGTGACAAACGGCTTTGCCCTGAGATAATACTCCAGTATATCCGCCTGATGCAGCGTCATTCTGCCGCATGCGCAGTGGACCCTTATACGTCCCCTGCTTTCGTGAAGTATCTCACATTTCATTATTCACGCTCATCCTCAATTACCTCTGCAACATCGGAGGCTGATTTTTTCTCGTTGATCTCCTTAGCCTCAGCCATTATGTCGCCACAGCCCTCACGGACTTTTGTAACATCAGTCATAACACACTCTTTTACCCTGAGTGCCGCCGCAGTGGTGTGTGCATAGACTTTCTTAGCCTCCTTGCTTTTCAGCAGTTTCAGACCTGCTGTACCGCAGAGGATACCTCCTGCAAATAATGCTATTTTTGTTATGTCTGCCATAATGATACATCCTTTCCGTTAAAATTGTTAGTTTTGGCTAATCCGGTAAGTCTATTATAACACCAAATTCTTAATTTGTCAATAGTTTGACAAGAGCCATTTTTTTCTCCCGATTTTGATGTGTATTGCTGATGATACAAAATGGCTTTTCTTTCGTATTGGGATATTTTTTTATGACTATCCCGCTGACACACCACAAAAACAGCGGCTATACAGAACTTACGGTTTTTGGCGTATATCTTTCCCCCGCCGCAGGCGGGGGAAGAAACGTGAAAAACATCAAATATGTATCATCTGTCAGAGTCTCCAGGAAGCAGCTTCGCGCCTGCTTTCAACGAAAGTACGATAGATGCCGTCTTTTGCCATAAGCTCATCATGTGTGCCCTGCTGTGCTATCTTACCGCCGCTGATGACCAGTATGTTGTCGGCTTTGCGGACTGTCTTTAGCCTGTGGGCTATCATTATTATGGTCTTTTCTTTTGTAAGCGCTTCTACCGCTTTCATAAGCTCGGCTTCGTTTTCGGGGTCAACGTTGGCAGTGGCTTCGTCCAGCACGATTATCGGCGCATCTTTCATTATAGCACGCGCTATGGATATTCGCTGTTTCTCGCCGCCCGAAAGTGAAGTGCCGCCCTCGCCGATGACTGTATCGTAGCCGTCGGGAAGCTGCATTATGAAATCGTGGCAGCAAGCCTTTTTCGCCGCCTCTATGACCTTTTCCATCGGCGCATCGGGCTGACCGAAACGTATGTTGTTGGCGATGGTATCAGCAAAAAGGTACACCCGCTGGAACACGAAGCTGTAATTTCTCATCAGTGCGTCCATGCTGTAATCGCGCACATCTCTGCCGTCAAGGGTGACTTTGCCCGAGTCAACGTCCCAGAAGCGTGAAAGCAGTGAAGTCAGCGTTGTCTTGCCGCCGCCCGAAGGTCCTACTATGGCGGTGGTGGTGCGCTGTGGTATATCAAGTGATATGCCGTCGATTATCTTTCTCTTGTCATATGCAAAGCTGATGTTCTCAGCCTTTATGGAGAACTGTGCAGGCTCGATGTCCTCGCCCGAAATATCCATCTGCGGGGTGGCAAGTATCTCCTGCGCCTGTGAAACACAAACATCTACTGTCCTCAGCAAAGCCGAGTAGTTGCCCGCAGTGTCAAGCTGTGCGTAAATAAGGTAGGAGCTGATTATCATTATTATGGTGGTCAGCAAGTCCATGCTGCCGCTTATGTGCAGCAGCACCGATGTCATAACGATGACCGTGCCCACCACTTTCAGCCAGAAACTCTGCATGGTCATATATGGTATCAGCTTTAATTCCATAGCGGAGTTCGCATTCTCGTTCTCATCTATGGCAGTGTTCAGCTCGTGACTGCGGCTTCCTGTCAGGCGGAAGGTCTTTACCTCGAAAATGCCCTGAATGTATTCGATGACTTTCGCTACCAGCGCAGCGTCCTTTTTCTGCTTATCCTTCGCCATGCCTGCCGAAACTTTCATCATGCCGCTGTTTATTATGAAGAACACGACCAGTCCGCCGCACAGTATCAGCCCGATGCGCCGGTCGCAGAACAGCAGCATCAGCGTTATCACAGCCGTTGCCAGCAGTCCCGAGCAAACCAGCATGACTACTCGCGTAGCAACATTTTCGAGATTTTGCATGGTGTTGGTGGTCACAGACATTATCTGTCCCAGACTGTTATCGTTATAGTAGCCCATCGGAAGATAGCGCAGATGTTCAGCTATCTGCATGCGCTTGTCTGCACATGTGCTGTAACCGCCCTCAGTTTGCAGCATGGTGCTTTTTGACTTGAAAATGCCCGAACCGATAACGCTCACAAGCATTATGCCCAGACAGGTCAGGCAGGTCTTTTTGGTGACATTACCCTCCAGCAGTGCCTTTATCATGCAGGATATGGCAGGTATCTTGAGCGCTTCAAATATCGCCTGAAAGAGGTTCAGCACTATGGATATGTAAAAGCGCTTTCTGTCCTCCGCGTTGCAGAAATCAAAGAAGTTTTTCAGTATTTTAAACATCGTCCTCACCGTCCTTTGCAGATATGTGTGCCGCCCACATCGAACTGTACAGCCCGCCCTTTGACAGCAGTTCATCATGTGTGCCCTGTTCGGCGATATTGCCGTCCTTTATCACGTAAAGCCTGTCAGCGTTCTTTACGGTGGAAAGCCTGTGTGCTATGACGATAAGTGTCTTGCCCTTGACCAGCTTTGCCACACTGCGCTGTATAACTGCTTCGTTTTCGGGGTCGGTGTAGGCAGTGGCTTCATCAAGTATGATAATGTCAGCATTTTTCAGCATAGCCCTCGCGATGGAGATGCGCTGGCGCTCACCGCCCGAAAGGTGTCCGCCCGAAGAGCCTACCACTGTATCATAGCCGTTTTCAAGCCCCATTATGAAATCGTGACAGCCGCACTTTTTAGCCGCTTCTTCAACTTCCCTGTCACTTGCCGAACGGTTGCCAAGACGTATATTATCGCGCACCGTCAGGTCAAAAAGATAGTTTTCCTGCGAAACATACGCTACCCTGTCATTATACTCATCGATCGGTATATCTTTAATGTTCACGCCGCCCAGCGAAACACTGCCGCTGTCAACGTCCCAGAGGCTTGCTATAAGCCTTGCAACGGTGGACTTGCCGCTTCCCGATGGTCCTACCAGCGCCGCGAACTCGCCTTCATGTATCGTCATTGATATGCCGTGAAGTATCTCCTTGTCCGAATAGCTGAAATGCACGTTGTCAAGCACTATGTCGCCGCCCCTGATGGTCTTTGTCAGCTTTTCGGGACGCACCATCTCAGGGGCATCTATGATATTTCTCACCTCTGTCACGATGGTGTCCATCTGCGCTATATCGTCAGAATAGGACATAACGCCTATCAGCGGTTCTATAAGCCCTACCGTCAGTATGATGACAGTGATGAAGTCTGTATTGCTTATGGTGCCGCGCATCGCCATTATACCGCCTATCGGCAGAACAGTGAGCATCGTAGCGGGCATTATGCACATGGCAAAAGTCATGTATACGTTGCACTTGCGCATCCAGTCAACGAAGCTGGCTGCGCTCTCTTTTGCGGCGGCGGCGAACTTCTCGTAGCTTGACTGCGCTTTGCCGAACACCTTTATCACCTCTATGCCGTTGATGTACTCGGTGGTAACGGCGTTGAGGGCTTTTGTCGCCCTGACAGTCCTGCCGTAGTTCTCCTCATAGCCGAACATCATCAGCGCATAGCAGACAAGTCCCAGCGGAACGGTTATCAGCGCCGCAAGCCCCAGTTTCCGGCTGATGGTAAAGACGTAGATGAGTATTATCACGGGTGCGCCGATGCCTGTGGTGAATTCGGGCAGAATGTGCGCGAGAGTAGTTTCGATGCTGTCTACGCGCTCGACTATGGTGCTTTTCAGTGCGCCCGACGGCTGACTGATAACATCGCCCAGCGGCATCTTAGCCAGCTTGTCAAGTGCTTTCTTGCGTATTACCGCCAGTGTGTGGAATGTGGCGAGGTGCGAGTTCGCAGTACTCAGTGCATGGAAGAATGAACGTCCCAGCCAGAGCGCCAGTATTATCACGCAGTCGGTGATGTATGCGCCCTTGTCGGTGCTGCCTGCCAGCAGTGCCTTTACTATCCTTGCGATGAAGTAATACGGCGCTATGCCGCATAATGTGCTGACTGCCGCAAGTATCACGCTCAGCACGAATTTTCCTTTTCGCTCGCCCGCCTGACTCAAAAGCCAGCCGAAAGAGCCGTTTTTATCCTTACCCACTTATAGATCCTCCTGTTTTCTTCTGTAATTCTGCGGTGATGCGCCCATAACGTCACGGAAAGCCGCCGCAAATTTTGACGGGTTGTCATACCCCAGCCGCTGTGCTATCTCGGATATGTTAAGTTCCTTATCCGATATGAGCATCGCGGCGGCGGCTTTCATCTTACAGCTCTTTATGTACTGATATATCGGCACACCGTAAACAGCCTTGAACACCTTTCTAAGTGTCGCGGGGGGCATGCCTGATATTTCGGAAAGCTCACCGACTGTGAAAGTCTTTTCAAGACTGCCCGTTATAAGGCTGTGTATCTCCTTGACCTTTTCGGTGCGTGCGGCAGGAAAATACTGCCTTTGCTGTATATTCTCAGCAGGGTCGATCATCTCAAGCATCAGCAGGAACTCAGCTATCTTCACCTTGAAATAATCCTGCCTTATGCTTTTGGGCGCATGGTAGAGCTGTGAAAACAGCAGATCGAGCGGCTCGTTCGCCCTTATGAGAAACTCTCGGTTATCAGGGCAGAACTTTTGAGCCAGTGCTTCCAGGTCAATGTTAAGCGATGGCATCTCGCGCTTTATGGACCTCTGCGCAGGCTCGTTCAGGAAGCCGATTGTCATGCCGTGATAATGTGACAGCGGAAGTTCTACCTTGCCCGAATGGTATGCCCGCCTGTCGATACGCAGGTCGCCCGCCTCCATATAGTACCGCTCGCCGAGAGAGTTTTCATGCTCTATCCGCCCCTCGCGGCAGTGGTCTATGCAAAGGACCGTATCTGCATTCTGATACTCCGAAATGCACGAGCGCATATGAAAGTCGTTGCACATCAGGTAGATACCGTCGAACACACGGTACATCGTCATAAAGCCCTCGCCCGAGTCTCCTTCCATTTTCAGCACCCTGCACTCGCCCTCAGCCGCTATCTCATGCACGTTCGACCCGAAGCCCGCTTTGTCGAGCTTGTAAAATATATCGTCTATTATTTTCCCCTCCTCTAAGTTACACATGGCTAACCCGATTTTGTTCAGCATCTTGATATATGCCGCAGAACAGCCCTGCCGATGTTCTGTTACCGCATCTTTGTTCCTGCGCCGTGACATATTATATCACTTTAGGTTTTGTCTTTCCACTCCATTTTATTCTCAATGCTCTATTCTGACTATTTTTTACTCCCCATTTTGATGTGTATTGCTGATGATACAAAATGGCTGTTCTTTCGTATTGTTTCCCCCGCCTGCTGTGTGGGAAAGATAACCGCCAACTATTGTTATAGTAAATATGACTATCCCTTTAGCACACCAACTAAAAATGCGGTAAACAAAAGGATAATTGAGCGCCCCATATTTTTTCCCCGCCGCAAGCGGGGAAAAATATACGCCAAGAACTTTAAGTTCTGTATAGCCGCTGTTTTGGAGTTGTGTCAGCGGGATAACCACATTTTATTATCGGACTGTCCCGCCGACACACCGTACCAAGCACCCGCTCAACAGCGCTCCCCTGTCATGCCAGGCTTTTCTGATATAAAAATCACATTTTTCAGCACCCTTGCCGAGTGTTCCCGCACGTTCAAACACCAGTCCGGGCAGACTGCCGTAAACGCGCTCATCATTGTCACAGAATATTTTTGTCAGTTCGGGACAGCCCAGTTCGCTGAAATAAGTCTTATACGGACATTTCAGTATATCCATGCGATATGCGCCTTTCTCCTTAGGATAGAACCTGTTCTCAAATCCGCAGGCTTCTCCGAAATTCTTTTTGGTCATAGGGTCCCACATCTTTATGAAAAGGCCGCGCATAAACGGTATCCTGATAAATTTGCTCAGCGGTCCCTGCGCCTTTGCACATATGGTAACAGCGGTATTTTCTATCACAGCGTATGCCTGTTCATCAGTCATAAATTCCTTAGCCGTTATATATACCGCCGCCGACGGGAATATTTTCTCATCGGTGTGTGCATGTACACCTTCAGGCAGGCTCTTGTATTTTTCGATATAGCTGTTGAGCCTTGATGCCGCCCTGCGCCAGAGCTTTTCGCAGTTCTCCTCATCAAGTACCTTCCCTATCTCTTCCCTCATCTCCTTTTTTGAGTTGAGTATTTCAATTCAGACTTCATAATGACCCTCCGTTCCTCTATCTGCCGATGTGATTAGTACAAACTAACTAAATTTAAGTATACCACATCGCCCGAAAAACGTCAATAGCTTACAGCAAAAAAACACGGGATAAAGTTTTCGATAGATGCAGGGATACGCCCAAACGGAAAAGAGTAAAAAACTCCCCCGAAAGCCCCTCAGCGATGGTCTGCCCGAACTTATCGGCAGTGCTTTGCAAAAACTGTTCCTTGCGTACCCCCGCTGACCACAAAGCGTTTTCATTTGTGTGGGGAGGAAATATCCTTGTCACACATGACCTTTCATCAGCCCTCTGCGCCTGTTTTAAGTATCTCACGCTCTTGATGTGTATTGCTCACCCGCATGCCGCGCCGAAAAGCAATACACAGCCGTTTCGGGATATAAGTATCATCACGGGAATTGACTTTTTTTAAATAATGTGGTATGATATTGGTTAGCGAGTTCTAACCACTTTGCGAATACAGATCGGAGGTAAAAATGTTTTTGACATTTATCCAGCTTGGGCTGATAATAGTCCTGTTTGCGCTGTTTATGACGGTGACAGTCGCGTTTCTGCTGAAAATAATAGTAAAGACCGCACCGCAGGACATTCAGCAGGTGATCTCAAAGCGTCCCCCTCAGCCCATGTGGAAAACCGTGACAGGTGCGGTACTTGCGCTTTTGCTGATAGCAGGCTTCGCGGCAGTGCTGTTCTGGGCGGGGTATGATGCGGTAAGCAAAAACATGAGCTTTTGGCAGATATTTGCAAGGTCAGAGATAATACTTATAGGCTACAAGCTGTTTGATATGTTCGTATTTGATATACTGATAATATCAAAAGGGCGGCTGTTTGAGCGGCTTTTCCCCGAGACAAAGGACTGCGCGAGCATTAAAAATTTCGGCTTCAATCTAAAAAACCAGACGGCAAAGCTGTTCGTATTCACGGGAATATCCCTTGCGGCGGCGGCTTTACTGAGTTCGCTGTAACTCATGGTCATACGGCTGACACACAGTATCCTGACCTGAGACAGCCTGTTTTGAGCCATTCCCGCAATAAACGATGTTATATCGGGAATTGAATACAGTTGGCAGTTATTTTTCCCCCGCCTGCGGCGGGGGAAAGATATGGGGCGCTCAATTATCCTTTTGTTCACCGCATTTTTAGTTGGTGTGCTAAAAGGATAGTCATATAAATTTATCGGCATGCGCTGTGACAATACATACGAAAGGAAGTCTTGGAACAAATGAGATACGAAAACTTCACGGTAAAAAAAGATGGCTTTGCGGGGCATCTTGCCGCGCCTGACAGCGGCAGTGACAAGGCTGTTATCATCATAATGGGCGGCGAACAAAGCCTGCTTCCGGGTATCAAATTTGCTGAACGCTTTGCAGACTTCGGCATAACAGGGCTTGCGGTATCGCTTTTCGGGGCAGAAGGTCTGCCTGACAGCCCCGACAGGATACCTCTCGACATGTTCATACCCGCCGTCAGATACCTGCGCGATGTGAAGCATACAGAGCATATCAGCGTTTACGGGCAGTCGATGGGCTCGGTATTTGCAATACTCTGCGCAGTATATATCGGCGGATTTGACAAGCTGATACTTGTATCGCCCACGCACGTCCCCTTTGAGGGCACTTCCGCTGACAAAAAAACTATGACACGCCACAGTATCGCAACATATCTCGGCAGAGAGATACCGTTCGTCACGGCTGACTTTTCAAAACAGCGGTCGATGAAATATATCAGCCACCCTGCTGTGCCGTACAAAGTAACAGGCATGTGGGCGGCATTTTACAAGGCTTACTGCGACAAACAGGCTGTCAGCAAAGCTGAACTTCCCATAGAGAAGTGCGATGCGGATATACTGATGACAGCGGGTGCTATGGACGAATGCTGGTACTCGGTATACTCGGTGAAGCGGCTGGCAGCAAGGCTGAGGAAAAACAGTTTCGGCAAGCGTGTAAAGACCGTCGTTTTCCCTCACGGCAGTCACCTGAGCGGGCTTATGCCCGACCGTCGGCGCGAGAAAAAACTATACCGCATGATACCGCTGATAGGGCTTTTTTACCGCACATTCGGCAGATACAAAAAGGAAAATCTCTCCTACTTTGAACAGTCTGAAAAAGAGATCATCAGCTGGATAAATGACATACCAAAAAGTGAGGGATAAAAATGCCAAGTTTAAGATACCGAATGGCAGAAAAAATGTTTTCGATATTGGGCGTTAACAAAATGCTCGACAAAGAAGGCGCACAGTGGGAAAAACTTCTCGCCGACTATTCAAAAAAGCAGAAAAAGCCGCTGAAAGTTCCATACAAAAAGCTGAAAGACGAAGGCTTTGAGCTTATCAGAAAAGATCTTGGCGGTGTGACAGTTTACGCCGTTAAAGTAAAAGATACAAAGCCGTCAAAGGCTGTGCTTTACCTGTTTGGCGGAGGGTATATCCTGCCGCCCGATACGGGCGACCTGATACTTTGCGGTCAGATAGCAAAGGCTTGTGATGCTGAGGTCTGGTTTCCCATATACCCGATGGCACCCGATCACAGGCTTGTGGAAACGCTTGACAGCACACTGGCAGTCTACCGACACATACTGACACGTTTCGCCCCCGAAAAAGTGCGTATTTTCGGGACTTCATCGGGCGGCGGACAGGCGCTTTCACTTTGTCTGTACATAAAAAACAATTTTCCCGAAACTCCTCTGCCGCACAAGCTGGTGCTTCAGTCTGCGGGTATGCAGGTCCCGCCTGACGCAAAGCAGAAAGCTGAGATGGAAAAGCTCAAAAAGCTGGACGTTATGATACCTCCCGCATTTTTTGACAGGATAGCGCCCGTACTTGCGCAGGGCAGTGAAGCCTATCTGCTAAGTCCTCTGTTATGTGATATATCGGGCTTCCCCGCGCTGGAAGTTTTCTACGGCACACATGAGGTCATGTATGCATACGTCGATGACCTGAAAGCACACTGCAAAAAATACTCCGTGCCGCTTACCGTACACATCGGCGAAGGCATGATGCACTGCTGGGGCGCGATGGACTTTGTGCCCGAAGCAAAAGCGGTAAGGCAGGAATATTTCAAGGCACTGAGATAGCGATGCCCCTATAAAGCCAAAAATAGCCTGACAGAACATCTGCTCTGTCAGGCGCTTTTATAATAATGTTTCGTGAAAAATTCTATGCCTTATCGTGGTCACTGCCATCTTTTCTGCCTGCCGAGATACCGCCACACCACACAAACAGCATTTTTACATATCCCAGAGACGCCCCCCGCGTTTAATACAGCGTAACAGCGGGTCAGCCACATGTATATTTTCACATGACCCGCCGACTGTATATAAACCCGCTCCACACATAAAACCAAAGAAAAAGCCCGACACTGCCTTGCTGTCAGTGTCAGGCTATTATCCTGATTTAAAACACAGAGCTACTGCACATCAATATGCAGTTCTCATATATCGTCATATCATTATTTGAGCGTTTTGAGCTTTGCCGATGTTATCGGGAGGTCTTTTTTCGACAATTTGCCGACAGCTACCATCTGTATAGCCTCAGCATCAGAGCTGTTCAGCCCGCTGCCCGCATCTGCACAGTCAGCATTTTTCTTGCCCTGTTCGGTAAGAACATACTTTTTGGGAGATGCAAGATATTGCATCAAAAGCACAGTGTCGGAAATATCTACCTTGCCGTCGGCATTTACATCGCCATAGTTGGGAGTTGTTTCCTGCACAGGTTCGGTATGCGTGGTGGAATAATAATCGCTCAGCGATATGCCGTTGCCCGCTCTGCCAAGTTTGATGGTATGGTCAAGGCTGATGAACTTGCCGTTCTCGTCCTGCCACAGCGAGGGCTTTACGAACTCATATTTCTCATCATCCCACTTGCCGAAGTTGTCATAGACAAGTCCGCCCGTATCGGAGGAGTTCTCATTGAAGCACCAGAAAGTGTGGTGTATGCGCTTTTCTATCATGTAGTCACGCAGAAGTGTGAGCCACTGTGTATTTGCGCCCGACGGGTCATGCTTTGAATCGACAAAGCCGCCCCATTCGCCCATAAGCAGAGGATAGCGCTTTTCTTCAACCAGATAAGCCCACGAATCACGCCAGTACTCTTTCAGCAGAGATTCGGTATCGAATTCATAGTTTGTGAAATTCGGGCTTTCACCCTCAAGATGGAACCAGTTTTGAGCATATACCAGCGGACCGTAATCATGCGGAGAATAAACTATCTGCTTTGTGTATTTACCCAGATCAACAGGCTTATCCTTTACACCGCGCAGGTTTCCGCCCCACCATGCACCGAATATCTTGCTGGGTTCGCCGTAGTGTGCATAGTCGATGGAAGGTGTTGACCAGTCAGCCCCCCTTGAAAAATCGGGATAGCATTCGATGCCCTCTATCATTATAAGCAGATTTGGGTTCTGTTCAAGACAAGCCATAGCGCCTCTTTCAGCAGCGTATTTCCAGTTGTTGAGGTCTTTCGAGTCGTCCCACTTTGCGAATTTGCCCTCTTCAGGCTTGCCGTGCGGCTCATTTTTCAGGTCGATGGCGATGATGGTATCATCGTCCTTGTACTGCTCACAGAACCATGACAGTGCTTCCAGCCAGTCCTCAGTGGAAAATCTGTCATCATACCACAGCGGATAGGTATGTCCCGCCGCATTGGTGGACGCAGAGTGAATATCTATCATTATCTTGATACCGTTTTCTCTGCACCATTCAACAGCCTTGTTCCACACATCGTAGCTGTACATGTACTCTATGGGAGTACCGTTCTCATCAAATGTCTTTACAAGTTCGGGGTTGGTGTAGGCATTGACCTTTATCATCGGATCGGGCTCTCTGTTCTTCCACTGCAATATTATCTCGGTGGACATGGGTACGCGGAGCAGATTGAAACCGTGATCTGCGATAAGATCAAGGCAGTCATGCATATTTGCCGACCACACACCGTCAAACACCTGACTTCCGACATTATAGCCGAACCAGTTCACACCCGTCATCCAGACAGGATTTCCGTACATATCAACGACTTCGGCATTTTCATTTACATGAAGCCAGTCATCATGGTAACTGTCGGGTGCAGATGCCGCAGATACAGTTGAAGCGGCAGGTGCATCATTCACGATAACGCCCGAAGCAGTCGAAAGCACTATCGTGCATGCAGATGCGGCTGCTGTCACCCCTGAAATGATTTTTTTCAGCATAGTATTCTTTACCTCTCTTCTGCTGCCTGTCAGAAAGATATTCAAGCAGATCAATTTAATGATATTATACAATATTACAACAGCTTTGTCAATAAGTTTAATCAATTTTTTACTTCTTTTTAAGGCTTTTTTATACGAATGATAATCAACAAGCAATCAGAGGTGTGTCAGCGGGATGACCACCTTTTGAAAAGCCACTGCGCAGGCAGTTCTCACTGCGTTTCACATATTCCCCGACTGCACGAGCAGCAATTCCGCCGCTGTTATGACAGCAGCATGCACGCCCGCACAAATGGTGATATTTCTTTGATGAGAGAAGTCAGAAAATGAGAAAATGAAGATACTGCGGCGAAACAGCAGATATTTCCCTTGACAGTGTGACGGATAGGTGGTATAATAAACTTAGAAAAAGGAGCGTGATTACAATGACTGAAACAGGTACGAACCGTGAGTATCGTGACAGACTTTTCAAGTTTATCTTTGGTAATCCGCAGAATAAAGAATGGACACTGAGCCTTTATAACGCGGTGAATGGCTCGCACTATACAGATGCAAGTGCGATATGGCTGAACACTATACAAAATGCGGTCTATATGAGCATGAAGAACGATGTTTCGTTTCTTGTGGATAACACGATGAACTTCTATGAACAGCAGTCCACATTTAATCCGAACATGCCCATGCGTTTTCTTATATATGCAGGCATGATATACAGCAAGTATGTTGAGGGGAGCAAAAACTACCACAGATACAGTTCGGTGCTGCAAAAAGCACCTACTCCGAAATGTGTCTGCTTTTACAACGGCAAAGACGATATAAAAGACAGACAGATACTCAGCTTATCCGATGCTTTTGACAGCGACTCAGATGTTGAGGTCAAGGTTACGATGATAAACATAAACTACGGACGCAACAAGGCGCTGCTCGATGCCTGCAAACCGCTGAAAGAATACTCGTGGTTCGTTGATAAAGTCCGTACAAATCAGAGTACTATGAATACTTTGGAAGAGGCGATAGATGCCGCGCTTAATGAATTGTCTGATGATTCGCTTATTAAACCGTTCCTGTTGGCTAACAAAGC
>NZ_CACWPP010000087.1 GCF_902762735.1 uncultured Ruminococcus sp. | reverse complement strand
GGTTTTCTTTTCCAGCATCTTTTTCACCCCTCTTTATTATACCACACTTATTCAAAAAAGCCTACCCTTTCGGGTAGACTTTTGCGACAGACTGAGCCGTCCCTGCCTTTTGTGGCGGGACGGCTGATTTTTTTGGATAATCGTCAAAATCTACTTGACATTCGGTTAAATAAATATTATAATTAAAATGACCAGAATATTTATTATCGGTATCAAAAAAATTGTACGGCATGGCTATAATGCAATTGTCGGGAATGGAGGAATCATGCTTATATGTAATAAATGCGGAAAAACAGGCAAACGCGGTAATTTCTGCGTTTACTGCGGCGGAGAACTGAGCGAGTTCTTCACGATAAAAACCGTTGAGACTGATGCTGAACCAACAGCTGAATGCCCCGAGTGCGGCAAGAAATTCGCTGACGGAAAGTTTTGCATTTTCTGCGGAACTGCGCTGAGAACGATAGGTGGTGCGGCAGAGGATAATGAGACTGTCGTTCAGGAAATACCTGCGGCTAATGAAACACCTGTTGTTGAAGAGCCTGCTCCTGCTGTAAATGAAGCTCCCGCTGAGGGCGGTCAGCTGGCTTGCGTTGAATGCGGCAAGATACATGAGCGCGGGAAATTCTGCACCGCTTGCGGCGGCGCACTGAGACCTGTGGGTGCGGCTGTGGAAGCTCCTGCGGCTAATGAAACACTTGTTGTTGAAGAGCCTGCTCCTGCTGTAAATGAAGTTCCCGCTGAGGGCGGCGCACTTGTTTGCCCCGCCTGCGGCAAAGTACATGAAAGAGGTAAGTTCTGCACTGTTTGCGGAACAAGTCTTGAGCCGATGGGCACTGCACCACAGCCTGCACCTTTCATAGCTCCGCCCCCTGCACCGATACCGTCGCCTGTACACGATACAAATGCGGCACCCGCTTCGGGACTTGTATGCCCAAACTGTGGCAAGACTTTTGAGCGCGGAAAGTTCTGCACCGTTTGCGGAACGACTCTGGTTGCACAAAATGCACAGCCTGCTGCACCTGCAAACAGCGGTCAGCTTCACTGTTCTCAGTGCGGAAAAATCTTTGAACGCGGAAAATTCTGCACAGTTTGCGGCGGAATGCTGGTGACTTCGGATATGATGAACGTATAAAAGCAAACTATATAAAAAACGCTCCGATGCAGTCAGATGCTTCGGAGCGTTTTTATATATGGCTTATTTTTTTATAAGCTCGGACAAAGTGTCTGTGACGAACTCAGCAAAGTCACCGTCACCGCGAAACACACTGCGGTTCGGGTTTTTGAGCAGACCCTCCAGTGCAGCGGGGATAATGGCATGGTCAGCCGTTTCAAGCATGGGCAGGTCGATGGTGCTGTCACCAGCCGCCGCAGTGAACGGGAACTCTTCCCTTTCGGCAAGGCGGTGGAGCGCACTGCCCTTATTTATCTTGGGTGGCAGAAAATATATCTTCCTGCCCGATGCCATAACATCAAGCTCGGTGATACTGCCGTATCTGTCCATAAAATCGGATACATATTCAGGCTCGGCACAGGAGATGTACAGATACATTTCATCGACTATCCGCACCACGTTCAGAAGAGGATCGCCCTCCATTTCAGCGCGGAGCTTTTTCATAAGCGGCATCAGTTCAGCGGCGTAGCGCAGATGTTTCTCTCGCCACTTTTCGTTCTGCACGCCGTTCTCTATGAGGATAGCGCCGTTGGTGGTTATGGCGCGGGTAAATGAATTTTCGGGCAGTCTGATGCGCTCAAACTGTTCTACCGAGCGGGTGGTAAGCGGTACGAGTTCAACAGTATCGGGCAGAGCCGAAAGCTGTTCATACACGCGGCGGGACATAAATCCCTGCTCAGCGCCGCGCAGTATCTCAACGCATATATCACCCTCGCGCTTGTGCTTGTAGGAGTGTATCAGCGTATTGTCAAGGTCACAGGCTAAAAGTATCTTTCCCATATCAGTTATCCGCCATAGTTTTGATAAGCCCGCAGGCGCGGTAATGCCTGAGCGGGTACTCGACCAGTTCACAGCCCTTTTCCTCAGCCAGCTGATAGAGATGACCCAGATGCTCACTGTCATCAAGGCTGTGTACCAGCATTTTCCAGGGCATGCGGCGCAGAAGCACTCTTGTCGCTTCGCCGATGCTGGGCTTTACCAGATTTATGTCTGCGATGTCAAAATCGCGGCAGATATGGCGCACCTCCTCCATAGTATTTTCTGCGGTATCTGCGGCTTTATCGGTGAGGTCATAGTCCTCGTATGAGAATTCCTGCTCTACCCTGTCGATAAAGTGATATGTCAGGTCTTTGTCGGCAAGTTCTTTATAAAAGACCGCGCCGTGAAAATCGTTCTCGCCGATTATGTCGGAACGCAGGAAAGTTCTGCTGAGAAGCCCCGAAACTGTCGAATTAAGACAACTGCTGGCGATAAGGAAATCATCGTGAGTACCGCATTTTTCAGAGATGAAAGCGGGGTCTGACAGCACGCCCAGTCCCGCGCTGACCTGCGGGTAGTCAGCCATAGCTTCAACAAGCTGGCGTGTGATAGCGCCTTTACCCGTCCAGCCATCAATGAACTGGATATACTTAGGGTCATGCCTTGACAGGATATAGTTCATGGCGTTCTTGTCGATGCCGCGTCCGCGGATTATCGAAATGGTATAGTGCGCCACGTTGATGCCGTACTTTCTGTCCATATAGTGCTTCAACAGCACGCCGATGGAAGTACCTGCTCTGGCAAGAGATACCAGCACCGCTTTTTCGCCTTTATCTTTGTATATCAGCTGAGCAAGTCTGCCCACAGCCTCAGCGGTGATGCCGCTGTACATATCAAGGGCGGTATAGAACATTTTCATGTACTGCTCAGACGGCTCATATTCGATGGGGAGCATTTCGCAGTAATGTCTGCCGCCCTGTATCAGCCGCTCGCGCTCTTCGGTGGACTGGGGCTTTACCTGACCTGTTATATCTTTGAGAAGTATAGTTACATCATCTGATCTGTATGAACCGAACATCAGTTATATCCTTTCCACAATTATCTCGCGGCAGCCGTAGTGACGCAGCAAGGTTTCAAGCTCTGTGACTGCATCCATATTATCGGGGGCAGAATCGGTGACTATGACTGCCGAATCATAGCGGGCGAGGTCATAGAGATAGGTCTGTCTCCCCTTTTCATAGAAACTCTGGAGCTTGTAGCCGTTGAATATCGGGTAATCGTCATCGGTGCAGATACCGATGGGACTGCGTGTGGTCGCATGGAACTTCACGCTGTCATAATTGCCGCTCTGTTCAAGCTGTTCGGCTATCAGCAGACCTGCATACATGCACTCTTCCGTGCCGATGACCACAATATCTCTTCCTGCGGGCAGCATGGTGCTGTCGGCAGAAGTTATAAATTCATGCCGCGCAAGAACATCATTGATATATTCGCCAATGACAACGCCTGTTCTGGGAGAGCGTCCGCACTCGTCTTTTATCAGGTAAGCCGACTTGATGCAGTCATCATCGAGGTCGTTCGCAGGCAGGTCCGATGCGCCTGTTATTGCGAACTTGTTGACAGTTTCGGTGTAGTCGATATTGTCTATCTTCAGCAGTTCACGGCAGATCATTCCCTTGTCGGCAAGGCGCATGATATTCTCATCGCTCATGCGATTGATGATGGACGCGGCAACGACACGCTTTTCATTCAGCTGAGGGAACGACTGTTTCAGCTGTTCAAGCATGTTGACAAGGGTTTTGCCTGTTGACAGTTCGTCATCTACGAAAATTACAGTTTCGGTCTTTTCAAGTGCAGCGGCAAAGCCATCAGCAGAAAGTTTCTGCTCAGTGGCGTGGCTATGTTCTTCCTGAAATTCTATCCAACTGCTGACTTCGGGAACTTCCTCGCGGGTGGTGGTGATATACGAACAGCCGTCTCCCATGCACTCAGCCACGACAGCGCCGATAGCGGTGGCAGTTTCGGCAAAACCTACCACCAGCCTTGTTTCGGGAAACTCTGCTTGCAGTCTGCCGCCGAGAGTGCGAAGCATCGTCAGGCAGTCACGCGGGCTGACGGGGATATGCTTTCCCTGAAGAGGGTCTACCAGCAGATAGGTGCGCTTAGTATTGTGGAAACGCTTTGCAAGGTGCATAAGCTGTTCCTGCGAATAACGGGTGAAGCCGCGCTCTTCAACAGGCACAGCATTCATCACGGAACTGCCCTTTACCACGTAGGCAAGGGGAGTATCAAATGCTCTACTTTTTGTTAATGACTGACTTTCCATTGTTTTCTCCTTACGAAATGATTATCAGCGATCGAAAAGCGCCTTAAACCGCACTTATGCGGGTCGGTTCCTGCCATTAGGCGGTTAAGACATTCTCCTGTTTCCGTTGAATGTCTGCTCCCTAATATGAAGCAAGGGAACAACAGAGAGCCTGCTTTTGCGAACGGCTGTAAAGAATATTCAAATACGCCACAAAACTCTTGACTCAGCAAGGGTTTTGTGCTGCATTTGAAATGCAGCTGAAATCAACATAACTCACGGCTCACACAATAAACCGTGTGTGAGCCGTGAAAACATTGTTTACTTGTTGCTTGCCGAATTGGTGACAGCCTTTCTGACGAGGTCAACAGGTATCATGGTCAGTGCCATGACGAGTACCAGTAACCAGCCTGCGATGCCGAATGGCTCACAGCTGAACATCTTGCCTATCCAACGGAAAGGTGCAAGAGGTATCAGTGCGCAGTTTACGATAACTGCCTGTACAGCGATGATAGCAAACATTACCTTGACGAAGCCGGGGTTCAGGTTCAGACCCTTGAATATGCCGAACTTGTCATCTCTTACATTGAAGCCGTTAGCCAGTGCGCTGAGAATGAACAGTACGAAGTAGCCTGTCTTGAGCTTGTCAACGTTGCCGTCAAACAGGTTTGTGCAGAGAAGACCCTTTGAAAGATCCTTCATTACATCACCGATACCGTTGCCTGCGGCAGGTATCAGGAAGTACAGGAAGCTCATAATAGTCAGCCAAGCGCCCATAACACCGATCTGTATAGCCATCGGCTTGCTGATGATGCTCTCGTCTCTTCTTCTGGGCTTTTCGTGCATGTACTGTTCAAGTGCAGGCTCATTACCCAGCATGATAGCGCCCAGACCGTCCATAACGAGGTTAACGAACAGCAGGTGAGTAACTTTAAGCGGCTCTTCAACGCCGAAGAACGGACCGAATGCGGAAACCAGAACTGCGGCAACGTTGATGACCAGCTGGAACTTACAGAATTTAAGAATGTTGTGGTAGATGGTTCTGCCGTAGAGGATAGCGTCCTTGATGGATTTGAAGTTATCATCGAGGATAACGATCTCGCCTGCTTCCTTAGCGGCTTCTGTACCACTGCCCATCGCGAAGCCGACATCGGCTTTTTTAAGTGCAGGGCTGTCGTTTACGCCGTCGCCTGTCATGCCGACAACGAGGTTCATTTCCTGACAGAGCCTTACCATTCTTGACTTGTCGGTAGGAAGCGCTCTTGCGATAACTCTAATATCACGAACGATCTTCTTGACCTCTTCATCAGACATCTTGTTAAGATCTGCGGAAGAGAGTGCAACGTCCTTATCGGACTTGATGAGACCTGCATCCTTAGCGATAGCCTTTGCAGTTTCAAGACGGTCACCTGTTATCATAACGACCTGGATACCTGCGTCCTGAACTTCCTTGATAGCTTCCTTAGCTTCGGGACGAACATCATCTCTGATGCCCACCAGACCGATGATAACAACGTCATCGTTGATCTGGTTCTCGACCATAGCCTTTTCGGAGTAGCCAAAGCTCAGCACACGCATAGCTTTGTTTGCCAGCGCATCTATCTTCGCATTCAGCTTGTCCATGTCGATATTCTTGATATTGCCGTCAGCATCAAGGTACTTGGCAGCCTTAGCAAGCAGTCTCTCGGGAGCGCCCTTATAGAAGGTCTTGCCCAGATTGTCTATTCTTGACTGGCTGAACTTGTTTTCGGAGTTGAAGCCCTGATAAGTGGTAACTTCATACTCTTTGTTTTCTTTCAGTGCATTGAAATCTGCCTCACCGATGAAATGCATCAGCGCCTGGTCGGTGAAGTTACCGCCGATGACATTGTGGTTGCCGTCGAACAGCGACTGAGTGTTCTTACCGATGGAAATATCCAGAAGGGTCTTTACCTGCTTGTGGTTTGCAAGCTGATCGTTGGGGATAACGTTTCCGTCAGCAGTGAAGAACTCAACTACTTCCAGTTTACCCTTAGTGATAGTACCTGTCTTATCGGAGAACAGAACGTTCAGAGAACCTGCTGTTTCGATACCGACAGCCTTACGTACCAGCACGTTGTGGTCGAGCATCTTGCTGGTGTTCTGCATCAGTACCAGCGAGATCATCAGCGGCAGACCCTCAGGAACTGCGCAGACAACGATCAGGATAGCGATGGAAACACCGTCAACGAACTTGCCGATTATATCGCCCCAGCCCCAGCCTGCTGCGGAGGTGTTGAAGAATACCGAAGGACCCTTGCCAAGTACATCGCCAGCTTCGGTAACAACGTTAGCGAAGAAGATGAAATAGATAATGTAAACGATAGCGATGATGACAGCGGAAACATAGCCGAATACAGAGATCTGGTTAGCCAGCTTAGCCAGCTTGACTTTCAGAGGTGAATCAGGTTCATCCTCATTCATTTCCTCAGCCATCTTACCCATCATGGTTTTAAGACCGACATTTCTTACATCGAGATAGCCCTCACCGTCGATACAGACAGCGCCTCTGAACAGCGAATGTTCATCAACGAAAGTATCACCTGTGATCTCGGAAGGCATCTCAAAGCCTGCTTCAGCAGCAGTCTTTTTGCACTCCTCAGCCTCACCGTTGAGTGCAGAGTTATCTACCTTGATATTGCCGTGAACCAACACGCCGTCGGCAGGTATCTTATCACCAGACTGGAGAAGTATCAGGTCGCCGACAACGACATCATCGACTTCAATAACATTGGTCGCGCCGTCACGGATCGCTTTACACTTATCTTTCTCGGTGTTTTCTTTCAGTTCGATATACTTCTGGTCACTGGCAACATTTGTCTTTGCCGAAACGAAAGCGACTATCAGCACAGCCACGATAGTACCGATAGGCTCATAAGGTTCAGCCAGACCGAATATCGCCATTACTATCATCAGTGCGGCGATAGCCAGCAGGATCTTGATCATCGGATCGCCGAATGTTTCAAGAAATTCTTTAAGGAACGTGGTAGGCTCTGCCTCAGGTATGGCATTTGAGCCGTTTTTGGCACGAGATTCTTCGACCTGTTTTGAGGTCAATCCTTTAAGATCCATAAAAATTTAAACTCCCTTACAAATACAGCAGACCTTTACTGCTGCCAATTATTCAGAAAATAAGGAGAAACAACAGCAGAAGCCGCAGTTCTCCTATTTTCTCTTTTTTGTTCGCGGGTATTACATGCCCGTGTATCTTCTTGCAAGATCGGATATGCTTCCGTCGTTGGTACCCTGACCGATGGCATTGAACTTCCATTCATTATTATGCCTGTATATCTCACCGAATACCATCGCCGTGATACCTGCATAATTATCTGTCAGGTTATATCTGCATATCTCCTTGTTGTTCCTTGCATCCACCAGTCTTATGAAAGCGTTGCGGATCATGCCGAAATGCTGATTTTTCTGCATCGCGTGGTAGATATTTACAGTAACAACGATCCTGTCATACTGCGGCGGCACCTGACTGAGATCGACCACGATCTGCTCGTCATCACCCTCGCCCGCACCTGTCAGGTTATCGCCCATGTGAACGACCGAACCTGTTGCATGACGCAGGTTGCCGTAGTATATAATGTCATTTTTGTTGACCAGTCTGCCATTCTGGAGCATAAAAGCAGATGCATCGCAGTCGATGGTATCTCCGCCGACAGACTGCATATTACCGGAGGTATTTGAACCGCCGAACAGCCCTGAGAAGAAACCCTGCTTCTGCTGAGGCTGTGCCTGCTGAGCTTCGTCCCAGCCAAGACCGACAATTACTCTTGAAAGTCCTGCGCTTTCCTTGGAAAGGCTGACTTTCTGTCCTTTTTGCAAACTTATCGACATAGTCGCTTACTCCTTACTCAGCGTCAATACCATAGTGGCCGCAGAGTGCTGCAAGACCGCCCTGGAAACCGCTGCCGATAGCATTGAACTTCCACTCGCCGTTATTTCTGTACAGCTCGCCTACAACGATAGCTGTTTCGATGGAGAAATCCTCGCCCAGATCGTATCTGATGATCTCCTGACCGGTAGCCTGATCTACTATACGAACGAAAGAGTTGGATACCTGACCGAAGTTCTGTCTTCTGTTGTCAGCATCATAGATAGTAACAGTGAAAGCTATCTTAGAGATATTCTGAGGGATAAGGCTCAGGTCGATCATTATCTGCTCGTCGTCGCCGTCACCGCCGCCTGTCAGGTTATCGCCCATGTGCTTTACAGAACCGCTCGAATGCTCAAGATTGCCGTAGAAGATAAACTCCTTCTCGGTTGGGCATCTGCCGCTGTCATCTACCATGAATGCAGCTGTATCCAGGTCGAAATCTGTACCTGAATCGAACGCATTTACGTCCCAGCCCAGACCTACCATGATGTTTTTCAGTCCGGGATTACCCTTTGTTAAGCTGACTTTCTGTCCTTTGCTAAGATTGATTGGCATAATAATGTTCCTCCTTTGGATCATTTGGCTTTCGCCTTGTTGTCTTGGGGTATTGCCCCATTTATCTTTCTGTAATTGCAATTATAGCAGAAATTTCCTTGCTTGTCCAGCGACTAGCAGTGGAAGTTTCGCAACTAATGGTTGCACTTTACAGACAGCTTACTTTTTTACCGGCACATCGTAGTGCGCCTTGAAATCCTGCTTGATAGCTTCCAGTCTTACCTTATCGTCCTGACGCTTCTTGCGTGCCTCTGCCTCGATGCCTCTGGTCTCTTCGATACCGTTCATAATGGTCTTCCATGTGGTTTCGAGAGTCTCTATCTGTATCGAACTGCCCGATGCCAGTCTTGCGGTCATCTTGGACTGCTCAACTGTATTGTGGGCATTCTTTATCAGCATCTCGTTGGTCTTCTGGTCGAGCGCAGCCATCGACTCAGCCTGTATCTTCTGGCGCTTCAGCAGTATAGCCTGAGCAAGTGCCTGCTTGAATATAGGCAGTGTGATGATAAATGCGGAATTGATCTTTCTTACCAGATTATAGTTGGAGAACTCCATAGTCTTGAGCATAGGTATCGACTGCATAGCAACGTTCTCGGCAGTACGCAGGTCCTGAACTCTCTGTTCGAGCATCATCAGCGCCTGATTGAGAGTCTGTAACTCAAACTGTATGGAGTTATCGCCTGTCTTTGCAAGCTCATCCTGCTTCTGTGCTATGTATGCTTCCAGTTCCTTACAGCCCTGCTCGCCTGCGAGGATATACTTTACCAGATCGTGATAGAAGCCCACATTAGCCTCGAACATGGTATTGAGCTTTCTGTTGGACTGCTTTATCTCGTCCTCATATTTTCTCAGCTGAACGTAGATCTTATCCACCTCGTCACCCATAGTGTGGTACTTGGAAAGTATCTTATCCAGCTGCTTTCTTGCGTTGTTGAAGAACTTTTTGAAGAACGAAGGATCGTCCTTTATCTCGTCAACATCGAACTTTGACATAATGCTTGCAAGTGTCTGCATCAGCTGACTGGTCTCATCTATCTGCGACATATTCATGCTGTTGAGCACCTGATCGGAAGCCTTTGAGATCTCGTCGGCAGCCTCAGCGCCGAAAGATACGATGGAGTCAAGGTTATCCAGTTCGATAGTGCTTACAAGTGCATCTACTTCGGGCGAATTGACAAGCTCAGTCGTCATCTGCTCTCTGTCTGCCACGATGTCGTAGTTTTCTACCACTGCCAGCTCAGTCTCCTGTGTAACGGGAGCAGCTGCCATAGTAGGCATTGCGTTTGTTGTCGGTGTTGCGGTCGGTGCAGCCTGCGGAGCTGCCTTGCTGAAATCAAGTCCCATAGTTATTTACCTCTCTTGAATATTCTATCTCGCCAAGATGTTGGCTGTTTTTTGACTACAAATCTTCTCAGATCGGGAACGTTCAGGTCATAAACGTAGTCACCTATCTGATGTTCTTCCATTATAACTGTATTGAAATGCTTTTCAACGCTCTGGTATCCTGTGGGCACAAAGAACACCACATCAAATCCTACCAGATTAAGAAAAGCCACGATTATCGAATCTTCGAGCGAGATCATACGCTCACCCGAATTGATGTATATGAGTTTGGGATTGGTCTTGGTGAAATCAAAGCTCTGTATCTTCCTGACCAGATCCATATTCATATTCATTATCGTTGCGACTATCGTATACTCAGTACCGTTCTCAAAAGTTCCCTTTATCATGCGGCTGTCGATGAGCAGCTGGAGCTTGTCGAGGATATGATCCTGTATCTCATCACGCAGAAAGCCGTAGCGAAAACTTGGATGATTTTTGATGACATTTCTTTGCAGCACTCCCCTTTTAAGGAACTCTGTGCTGTAACTTTTCATCTCATTATAGCTGTCAGAGCTTATATAAGGTGCCTGCGTTATCAGGAAAGTATCAGGTGTCAGCAGCTGCTTGATGCTGCCCCAGTACTGTTCCAGATCCGAGTCCTTAACGCCCGATACCTTTGCGAACAGCACAGGCATGTTCACCACATCGTCAACTGTACTGAAATTCGGTCTGTATTTAAGTTCTTCTTTCCAGAGGATAGCTATTTCCTCGTACATTGTTTTAAGTGTTACGGCGTTTGCCTTGGAATACTGCCTGTTGCGGTAGATGCCCGAATCGTGGTACATCAGCGTATCCAGCTCCCTCTCGGCATGATATGCGAGCGTCGCCATTTGCAGCTGAGTGTTCTCTGCGGGGAATTTCTTCACATCAAGTGATTCTACACAATTCTGCTCATACAGCAGCTTGTCTGTCAGGCAGCACTTTTCCGCGCTAAGGTTTGGCAGAAGTATCAGCACATCGACAGGCAGCCTTGAAATGAACCGCATGAACATAGCCTCGTTCTCGTTGCGGCAGCCGCCCATATAGATAAAGCATGCGACTTCGGGCATACGCCAGTTTGCAAACAGCTGTGCCATATACCTTTTGAGCCAGCAGATAAGGTATACAGCCTTGTTGGTCAGCTTATTGAGGTTATTGCTCTCATTTTTGCATTCATCGAGCATGGTATCAACAAAGCTCTTGACCATTACCCTTTGCAGTTCGATATTATTGCCGTAGCGTATCTGGAGCGCGAGATCGGCTATCATCTGTTCGGGTTTATTATAGTATTTGCGGGGAACATTATTTATCTCGTCAGGTGTGGGCAGCGGTATGACTTCATCTACGATGACCACTCTCCTGCCGCTGTTTTTGATCTCAAGCTGCATCTGATAGAGGTCATTCAGATAAGTCATCTTATCCCATACACCGTTTATCCTTGTATAGATATTGTAAAACAGTTTCGGGTCATTTCCGCGTGCGCTGACGGGCATTTTTAACTCAGCGATATGATCCTGTTCGCCGCTTATCCACGCATTTGTACAGTTGGAGAACTTCGGTGCGGGACCATAGAGTTTCTGCTTGCTCGCCTCAGCCTGCTGCATATCGCGCATACCTCTCAGGCAATAGCCCTCAGGGAAAGCGCCAAGACCTGCAATATCCAGCTTATACGATACCTGCGACTGCGGATCTGCTTTAAGATAGCCTTCATCACCATTATATTCAAGCAGCACCACATCACAGCCCGCATTTGACAGAACTGTTATCAGCAGCAGCTCATAGTTGCTTATATCGCCCTCATACAATATTTTGGGCACTTTATTCTCGCCCAGCTGAGCAGTCACCCGCTCGAACTTATAATAGAGCCAGCACATGAACTTTATATAACAGTTTTTCAGCATATTATCATTCTTGCCCTGTCTGCGCAGCTCACTGAGCGTGTTATATATTGACCCCGCAACGGTATTGCGCTGATAATCGTTCATACGCGGCAGCCATTTTTTCAGTTTCATGGTCAGGAAATTAAGATCCATATTAAAATCCATGCCCATCATTTCTTCAAAATAGGCAAGGTTCTTATTATCGGGATTTGGTATCCTGCCCTCGATAATGACACCGCCTGTCCTTGCGGCTTCGTAATACCTTTTTATAAATTCCGCGACCTGCTCATTATATCCGCAGATACGGTAGAAATAAACACCTTTTTCAGGCCTTGCGTTAAGTTCTTTAAAGTAATCGTCAAGCCCTCTTAATTTCTTATGTTCAAACATTCCAGACATACCCTTAATATATCCGTCAGCGGGTAACAACTGCCCGCTGCGGAGCAATTTTATCTTTCAGAAAACAGCCATTAGTTGGCACAATTATCCTAATATATTATACCCAAGCGGCAAATAAAAGTCAATAGTTATTCACAATTTAGTATTCAATTCGTTAATTTATCTATATAACAGCGGCTTTTGTTAGGCATTTCAACCAAGAGATTTATGATGATATTGTGAAAATCGTCCTATAATAATAAAGAACATGCCACGCACTTCCAAATATACCCCTTCCCTTTTGCACGGGTTGAACAAAAGCAATTTTAGCTTCCCTGCCGAAAGGCATAGCAGAAAACCTCAGTTAAGCGTTCTTCTTTCGCTGAGTGCTGACAGCATGAGTCTGAAAAAATGTCTGTTGCCGCCTGCACTGTCGGGTGCGCTTGCTTTGATGCGGTCTGTCAGTTATAGCAATCCGCCTTAAAATTCAGACAAAATCCAGTCACAAAACCCATAAATCCCAGCTTTTGCGACTGGATTTTGTGAATTTAAAAAGTTGGATTGC
>NZ_CACWPP010000086.1:4193-17518 GCF_902762735.1 uncultured Ruminococcus sp. | reverse complement strand
CTTGCTGGGTTTGAAAGCCAGCGCATATTGTGAACTTGTGTACACAATATGCAGAGCTTGCTGGGTTTGATTTTGATATTCTTCCGACCGCTGAGGTCGGATCGTTTTATTTTCATCGTTTGCGTGAAAATATGTCTGAGCGAACTCTCCTAGTCGTTCAGGCGCACATCAGAGCGTTTGGAGCTATGCGACTTCGTGATAGAATCAAATTCCCCATAACGATCTGTCGAACGCAAAACTCATCTGACACACCAAAGTTCATGCGCACTGCCAATAGACAAAGTGCGGTATTGCGCGCTATAATATTATCATCGGGTATGATTCCGAAATCAGAAACGAACGGTGGTGATGATATGGCTGACATCGCAAAGAAGATAACGAAGCTCGATGAGAAGATCGGCAAGCTGAAAGAGCGTATCAAGTCCGATACGGCTGAGTGTGAAAAGCTGAGTGAGCAGAAAGCTCTGCTGATCTATCAGTCGCTGTGCAAACAGTATAGCTGTGAGGGTCAGGCTCTTGCCGATATGATCGCAAGAGAACACGAGCAGGCGGCTATGCCTGTTGCTGATGAAAAATCCGTGTCAGAAAATAGCTATGATGATGTTGCTGACGAGGAAGAAATGCTAGGACAGACTTCTTTCTTTGAGAAGAATGATCCTTACTCGGATCAATAATATATCCGACAACAAAATGTTCCGTGCAGGAGTAACGCCCTGCAACAAAAAGCCTATGCGTGTAGAGATAGATGATCGCAGGCGGAAAGGAGACAATTGAAAGAGACAACAACATCTGCCGTAGAAAGAGAAAAGGCAGGAAAGATGTTTGAACTGAACGAGAAGTACAAGGATTTCCCTGAGCGTGTCTCGGTATATGAGCTCGACGGGAAGAAGTACATCGTTCACAGCCGTTTCGTCGGCGAGAAAAATATCGACGAAGTGATCGGCAGGCTCGCCTTTGAAAGAGCCTTAGAAGAAACACTGGCGTAATTTTGTCGGCAAAGCATTGACTATACCGACATTTTGCGCTATACTGAAGATGTCGGTATGGTACTGCTTTGATTTGAAAGGAGTTATAATGGCAAAGCAGACCATATACAATGCAGGGATCTATGTTCGCCTCTCGCAGGAGGATATGAGAGCCGGCGAATCCCTGTCAATAGAAAACCAGAAACTTATCCTCACCAAGTATGTCAAGGAACATGGTTGGAATCTCGTTGATACCTACGTCGATGCTTTCACTACGGATAGAATACAAACAAATAAAAGGTCAACCATCGGAAAACACGCAAAATTGCGACATTTTCGGTAGTTGACCTTATTTTTTGTTATGGGTGGAGCGAGATCGTCCGTTTAAGCCTCGGATGCCCTCGCTGCTGGAGTTGTTGCACCTTCAAACGATTGTAGGGCTTTCATTTGTATCGTGCAACCGTCTTTCATTTGATAGTGCTGAAAGTGCAAAAAGCGCCGTAGATACGATGAAAAGCACAGATTCGTTTCGTCACAGAAATGAGCGGATTTTGGACACTTTCAAATAATTGATGGGGCTTTTATCTGGATATTGCAACCACCGTATGCGCATTCCCTCCAGTATGCATAGCGTTAATAATGGGATTCTTCATATTCTTCACTATGCCAGATCCTATTCTTCAACAGTCACTCATTTCAATTCCTTAAACTGTCTGAGCTGCTTATCATTTGTTAAAAACAAATCGCAGCCTGTGTACACAGCAACCGCAAGCTGTAAGGAATAGCAAATGCTTTAGTTTTCCTGCTTTCAGTATAGCATACAAATCCCCCTCCTGTCAAGTGCCTATTTCTAGGTTTCTCAGCCTCAGATCTCATTCTGTTCACCTCACACAATTCTCTCGTTGCAAAGACCCGGTTTATTTGTGGGCTGATCGTGTTGACTTATTTCTCTTACAGGCGTAAAATTAGAAGCTGAGATCAGCCCTCGTGGTTAATAACAAGAGCATTATTATCACTCATCAAGGAGGTAATTGCAATGACCGATACAGAAAAGAGAAAAGTAGAAAAAATGAGAGCAGAAGGTTATAGCTACAACATGATCTCAAAGACGTTGGGAATCTCGCTCAGCACTGTTAAATCACATATTCGCCGGAAGACTAAGATAGTGCCACACCCACAAACAGATAGTCCCAGCGGCATCCTTTGCAAACGCTGCGGTGCGCCACTTGTCAACACGCCGGGTCACCGGCAGAAGATTTTCTGCAGCAAAAGCTGTCAGGAGCGCTATTGGCGTGAGCATCGTGATATTTCGCTGTGTGAATCTCTTGTCTCCTGCACCTGCGCCGGTTGTGGAAAAGAGATTCTCGACTACAAAGGGAAACACCGCAAATACTGCTCACACAAATGCTACATTGCTGTTCGGTATGGGAGATGCTGCAATGAGTAAAAATGAAGTCAGCTACCTTGTTACTATGTTGTTGCTTCGGAAGATGATGGACGAATCGCTCTTGAGTCAAGATGACTACAAGGCGATCAATGATCGGATGAAACAGAAGTACAATCCGAAAATAGGTAATTTATTCACTTCGGTTCAAGTTGGCGATGACTCTGTTACTATGCATTCGTTTTATTTGTAGAGTGTGACGAAACTGTGGGGGGTTCCTTCTAATTTAGAAAAATTGCAGAGAGCAACTGAACTGCTCTCTGCATAAATAAGTTACTTCACATTGTTTTGCTTACTTCGTGAAGGGGTACGAAGCTAAATCAAAATATAGCGAATTAGGAATACATTTTTATCTGATTTGTCCCTTATGTTAACACCTTGCGCCAAGTTAAGTGCAGATAATGGCCGCAAGATATAAACAACAATTACTGCTGCTGCTGGATCAAAGCTCTCTTCATCATACAAAGGTCGAATACATCAAGCTTATCATTCTTGCAAAGATCAGCTGCCTTCCAGTTAGCAAGATGGGTATCCGGCACAGCGAGAAGCCATTTTTGCAGGAGAACAACGTCGGCTATGTTGAATTTTCCGTCATTATTGATGTCGCCTTCCAACTCCACAGGAGCCTCTCCGAGGGAGATGAAGCTAATGCCATGATTCATTGCATACCAGTAAGCAGTAGAATCGCTATAACCGGAAATGCTTCCGTTATAGGAGTATGGAAGTATATAGTTCAGTGGCTCAGTGTCATCGCCAATCGTACAATGCGGATTCTGAATGATGAGAGATTCAAGTGATTCACACGAAAAAAAAGCAAACGTTTCAACAACAGACACACTAGAAGGAAGCGATAGAGATCGTATCGCACTATCTGAGAATGCGTATTCGCCGATACTCGTCACTCCGTCAGAGAGTGTGACGGAAGTCAAATTGTAACAGCCATCAAATGCTCTATCACCGATGCTTTTCACACTGCCAGGAATCGTAATCTCCGTCAAACCAAAACATAAACTAAATGCATTATTGCCAATACTTGCTACATTTTCCGGAATCGTAATCGAAGTCAGACCGGTACATTCAAACGCAGAATCGCTAATACTTGTAACACCATCCGGAATTGTGATCGATGTTAGACCGGTACACATATTAAACGCTGAATTACCTATACTTGTAACACCTTCCGGAATTCCGAATGAAGTAAGAGCGGAGCATTCATAAAACGCAGAGTCGCCTATGCTCGTGACACTGTCTGGAATCAAGACCGAAGTCAGACCAGTACACTTATAAAACACGGAATCACCGATGCTTGTCACACCCTCCGGAATCGTAACTTCCGTCAGGTTAGTACAGAAACGAAACGCATAATCACCAATGTACACGACGCCGTCCGGAATTGTGATCGAGGTCAAATTTTTGCAACCATCGAATGCCCAATCACCGATACTTGTCACGCTGTCCGGGATCGAAATCGAAGTCAGGGAACAACTATCAAATGCTGCGTCACCAATGCGTGTCACACCATCCGGAATCGTTACCGTGGTTAGACCGGTGTTTGCAAACACACGATCATCAATAATCGTGACACCGTCCGGGATCGTGATGCTTGTCAGACTGCTACACCAATCGAATGCCCCATTTCCGATGCTTGTCACATTTTTCGGAATCACGATGTTCGTCAGATTTCTACAATTGTGGAAAGCTCTCCCTCCGATGCTTGTCACGCTTTCCGGAATTGTGACACTGGTCAGATTCTCACAATCACTGAATACCATCCATCCGATACTTGTCACGCTGTTCGGGAGCGTGACCGAGGTAAGACCAGTACATTTGTAAAAAGCATAATCGTTGATAGTAGTCACACTTCTTGGGATCGTAATCGTGGTCTGGCCAGTACATTCATAAAACGCATAACCATTGATGCTCGTCACGCCTTCTGGTATCGTGACAACCCCATCGGCTGTACTGCCGTCGATCAGAATATGGTTCACGATCACAAGTGGATTTTCTGCCTGGCGTTCACTCAGCCAGGGCGTACCATAGAACGCATGACGCCCAATGTTTGTCACAGTGTTTGGGATCGAGATCGAGACAAGCTCAGTACACTCATAAAACGCAAGATCCTTGATGCTTGTCACACCTTCCGGGAGCGTAATGTGCGTCAGTTTTGTGCATTCCTGAAATGCACTTGCTCCAATGCTTGTCACGCCTCCTGGAATCGTGACAGCTCCTTCGGCCGTGCTGCCGTCGATCAGGATATGATTCACGATTACAAGTGGATCTTCTGCTTGCCGTTCACTCAACCAAGGTGTACCATAGAATGCGAAATCGCCAATGCTTGTCACAGTGTTTGGAATTGCGATCTCTGTTAGATTACCGCAATAGGAAAACGCATCAGAGCCGATGCTCGTGACACTGTCTGAAATTATGATTGATGTCATACTGTTGCATCCTCTAAATGTCTGCCTGTTAATGCTCGTAACAGGAACGTCTCTAATTTCCTTTGGGATGACAACATCGCTTGGTATATTCTGTTCATAGCCGATTACTTCAGCGTGGTCTGGATAGATGCGAAACACAAGTTCATTTTCAGTGCTCTCTATATATTCGACATCCTCTGCGTACGCTGTCATAGGCTCTGATGAGATAAACTGTTGAACAGAACTGCATAATAAAAAAACAGATAATGCTCCAGCAATTAACTTTTTCATCATATCATGTTCACTCCTTTTATGTTTCATTTGAAATCAAAGCTCTCTTCATCATACAAAGGTCGAATACATCAAGCTTATCGTCCACATAGAAATCAGCTGCCTTCCAGTTGGCAAGATAGGTGTCCGGCACAGCAAGAAGCCACTTCTGGAGGAGGATAATGTCGGCGATGCTGAACATTCCATCGTCATTGATATCACCCACTACTGTCTCCGGTGCGCTGACCACTTCAAATGTCAGGTGATATTTTTGCGCATATGCCTGCGCAGTAGACCCCTCATAACCCCTGATTGTCGTCATCAAATAGTAAGCGATCGTATCCTCCGTATCATAGATCTCACAGTCCGGCGAAAGCACTGTCACCGATTTCAGGGAACGACAGCTGCTGAATGCGCCTTCACCGACAGTCTCGACTGAACGGGGGATCGTGACGGCGGTCAGGCTGCTGCAGGTATTGAATGCGCCTTTTTCGATGCTCGTAACGGTGCCTGGAATGGTGATCGCTTCAAGCGAGGTGCAGCCCGAGAAAAGCCCCTTGCTGACAGACTTCAAGCCATACGGAAGATCGGCCGATGTCAGATCGGCACAGCCCATAAATGCCGCTTCACCTAATTCTTTGACGGATCCGGGGATGGTGACCGAGGTAAGTCCTGTCTGGATAAATGCAACATCGCCGATCGAAGTCACCGATTCCGGGATCGTGAGCGAGGTGAGCTCCCCGCACTCCGCGAAAGCCCCCAATCCGATGCTTGTGATCGTATCCGGGATGGTAAATTCCTTGAAGCCGCAGCCCTGAAAACAACGATCCGGGATCGCAGTAATGGCACCAGACAGCTTCACGGAGGTCAGTGCAGTACAGCCGGAGAAGGAGTATTCATCGAGCATCGTTACCGAATCGGGCAATTCGATCGCTGTTAAGCCCGTGCAGCCCTCAAATGCGCAAAAGCCGATCTCCTTCAGCGTGCCCGGCAGGTTCACAGCAGTGATGCCGGTGCTGTTGGAAAAAGAAGGAAACGCCAGCTTGGTCACCGGTACATCATATACCATGGCCGGAACAGTGACCTCGCCCTGCACATCCTCAGAGCAGTCGCACAACTCTGCATGGTCGGGATAAACGTCAAAGGACAGATCCCCCTCAGTCATGCGGATCGGTGTTTCTCGCAAGGGGCCAAAGTTAAGACCGATCTCTTGTGCAAAGCTCTGTGTGGTAGAGCCTTCGTGTCCGTATACGATGCCATTGAATTCCCCGCCGGAATTGCAGATGGTCCAGCGTGTCCCTTCCTCAAACACGCAATCCGGGTCCACGACGGAGAGCGACAGCATGTAGCGGCAGTTGTAGAATGCTTCCTTTCCGATGTACGACACTGTGGCGGGCACCCATACATCTACGAGCGTGCAGGCGTATTGGAATGCATGTGCGCCGATTCGCTCTGTGCCGTAGGGGACACGATACGACTCGCAGTTAGTATCGGACTTTGATTCCCCCGGTCTTGCAGGCGGGTACACGCACAGCTCCTTCCGATCCTTCGTGAACAGGACGCCGTTCACATCTGTAAAATATGCGTTCTTGGGATCGACCTTGCAAGCGGCCAAAGCGGTGCATCGTTCAAACACGTTCTCACCTAGTTCACGGAGAGAAGCCGGGAGGGTGAACGCTTCAAGAGCAGTACAGTCTCCGAACGCCTGATCTCCGAGGTGCGCGACCGATGCCGGCAGCTCAATGGATGCCAGAGACTCACAGCTGCTAAACGCATGATCTCCGATGTAAGTGAGGGCGGCAGAGGGCGAGAATGCCACTTCTGCAAGAGCGGTGCATCTGGAAAATGCATAATCATTGATGCGCCCGACAGATGCGGGGATCGTGACGGATGTCAGACTGCTGCAGCTTACAAAAGCCGAAGCTCCGATCTCCGTCACGGAATCCGGGAGCGTGATCGCTTCCAGCTTCGGACAGTCGTAAAACCATGCATCTCCGATTCGGGTCACCGTATCCGGAAGGGCGACTGATGTGAGAGAATGGCATCCGTAAAAAGGCTTGCTTCCGATCTTTGTCACGCTATCCGGGATCGTAAGCTCTGTCAGACCGCTGCAATTGTAAAAAGCGGAGTCTCCGATCTCGGTCACGGAATCCGGAATATTGACGGCAGTCATATTTCCGCAGGATGCAAACGCATAGTCACCGATCACCGTGATCGTTTCGGGAAGCCGGATGCGGGTCACCCGGAAAACATCATAAAACGCATTTTCTCCGATCACTGTGACCGGTACATCTTTGATGGAGGCCGGAACTGCGACATTCGCAAAGTCAGGTAGTTCGCATGCTGCGACCTCTGCATGATCGGAATAGACATGGTAGGTCAGTATGCCGTCTGAGACCTCCGAATATCCCGTTTCCTCTGCGTACACCGTTGCGGATGCAGGATACAGCGCCTGCGGGACAGCCGAACCACTGAACAGCAGGACTGCCAATGTAACTGCGAGCAATTTGTTTTTCATCATGGGACCCTCCTTACTTGGATCTGGAAAGTAATTCTCTCTTCATCAGACAAAGGTCGAATACGTTAAGTCTGCCGTCTTGGTACAGGTCAGCCGCCTGCCAGTCGGCCAGCTCCGTGTCCGGGACGGCAAGCAGCCATTTCTGGAGCAGTACCACATCGGCAGTATTGAATGCGCCGTCTGCATTGACATCGCCCTTTCCCTGTGCAGAGATCTCTCCGACAGACTCGAACGGGATCTTGTTCTCGGCAGCGTAGGCCATGGCATAAGAGCCGGTGAAGCCTTTGATCGTCGCTCCGCATCTGTCAAAGGCTCTTGTTCCGATGCTTGTCACACTCTCCGGAACGGTGATACTGCTCAGGCTGGAGCAGCTATAAAATGCATAGTCGTCGATCGTAGTCACGCCGTCCGGGAGCACGATATCGCCCAGAAGCGTATAGCAGTTATAGAATGCATACTCACCGATGCTTGTCAGGCTCTCCGGAATCGTGATCGAATAAAGCCGCCTGCAATCGCGGAATGCATAGTTTCCGATCCTCGCAACGCCGTTCGGGATGGTGATCTGTTCGAGCTCGGAACAGCCGTCAAAGGCACCTTCTCCGATGCTTGCCATGCTCTCCGGAAGCGTGACACGCATCAGGTAGTAGCAGCGGAAAAAGGCCTGGTCTCCGATGCTCGTCACGCTGTCCGGGATCGTGATACTGGTGATATTGCTGCAATCGTAAAATGCACTGTCTGCGATGCTTGTCACGGTGTCCGGGATATAGACATCGTCGTAGCATTTCTTTCCGTCGATGAGGATGCCGTTTATGATGACAAGCGGGTCTTCATACTGGCGCGACCGCAGCCAGGGCGTACTGTAAAACGCACTCCCGCCAATATGCGTGACACTTTCCGGGATCGTGATGCTTTTCAGTTCTGTACATGAAGAAAACGCGCTGCCGCCGATGGACGTCACGCTGTCCGGGATGACGATGCTGGTCAGACCTGAGCATCCCTGAAATGCCATTCTACCAATATCCGTCACGCTGTCCGGGATTGTGATGCCTGTCAGGTCTTTGCAGTCGGAAAATGCACTGGGACCGATGGCTTTTATCCCATCAGGGATCACAACATCTCCCGCACAGCCTTTTCCGTCGATGAGGACGCTGCCTGCGATGACAAGCGGATCCTCTTCCTGTCTGGCCTGTAACCAGGGTGTATTGTAAAACGCGCCCCAGCCGATGCTTGTCACGCTTTCCGGAATCGTGACCGTATTCAGGCTGGTGCAGCTTTGAAACGCATTGGCACCAATGCTTGTCACGCTGTCCGGAATCGTGATACTGCATATCGTTTTGCAGTCGCAAAATGCCTCATCGGCTATGCCGGTAACAGGCATTCCGCCGATCTGCGCAGGGATCACAACATAGGTAAACATATCCTTTGTATATCCGGTGATGCTGATTTCCCCGTCCACAGCTTCATACGTTAAGCCCTCATCCGCATAGATCAGTTCCTCCGCGCCCGCTGTCAGGACGGCGGACGGATCCACGCTAGCATTCAGCGGAAGGCTGGTCAGGCATATTGCAGCTGCAAGAAGTGCAGAGAGAATTCTTTTGTGTTTCATTTATATAACCTCCTCTGAAAATGCCCAGAATACACATCACTGACTGTCGAGCAGTAAGCGCTTCATTAAGCAAAGATCAAACACATTAGTATAAGTCTGTTGTGCCTGCCGACCCGCTCACGGAGACGCAGGGTCGGTGACATAGACATTAAGAATCACAGTCGTCTTTCCGATCGAGTAAGTGATCCTGGTCTCGCCTGCTGAAAAGGCGGCGATCAGAACATGAGGATCTAGGATCGAGCCTACGATGCTCGGATCCCCGACCTGGATGCCGTCATTCGTCAGAAGATCCCAGCGCACGTCCGTCAGATCATCGCCCGCATACCCATATGTATTTGAATAGCTCCCGCTGCCCAATTCCTCTGCATATACAGCGGAATCTTTCACGATATTGAGCTGTCCGTACAATGTGACCTCCTGCTTCGGTGTGTCCGTTTCATTTTCTCCGATCAATGCCCGCTTCATCATGCACAGATCGAATACATTGAGCTTCCCGTCTTCATAGAGATCGGCTGCTTCCCAGTTGATTAGGTGTGTGCCCGGAACAGCCAGAAGCCACTTCTGCAATAATACTGTATCAGAAACGCTGAGCACGCCATCGTTGTTGATATCACCGCTGACTCCGCTCGGCTTGTCGATCGCAATAAACTTGTATCCATACTTTTCGGCATAAGCCTGGGCAGTGGAATCCGTATAGCCGTAGATCGTGCCGTCGAAGTAACTACATCTCTTTTCAGAATCGTAACCATTGGAGATCGTAGATGCTGAATCGTCGATCTCGCACTCGGCGTTCAGTATTGTGACTGCTTTAAGGTTTTTGCAGAGAAAAAATGCGTTGCTGTCGATCTCAGTTACAGAATCAGGGAGCGTGACCGATGTCAGACTGCCGCAGCCATCGAAGGCATCATTTTCTATGACCGTGACAGAAGAAGAAATTTTGATCGTTGCAAGGCTGGCACAGTCCATAAACGTCATACCACTTATATAGGTGACCGAATCGGGAATGCTGACCGATGTGAGGCCCTTACAACCGTAAAATGCTGCAAATCCAATGTCTGTGAGGGAATCAGGGAGCGTGATTGATGTAAGGCTCTTGCAGTTGCCGAATGCATGCCATCCTATCCTCCTAACTGCATCGGGGAGTCTGACGGAGGTCAAGCTTGAGCAGTTATAGAAAGTATCATTGCCGATGATAGTGATAGAATCGGGTATATGAATTGTTTCAAGCTGATGGCAGCCATAAAATGCACTGTCCCCTAATACGGAAACGGAATCGGGGATCGTGAACGTCCTGAGCGCATAGCAGCAATAAAAAGCACCGTCGAGTATCATGTGAACAGAATCCGGGATAGCGACCGATTCAACGTTCTCGCACTTTTCAAACGCATAGTTTTCTATGCTGGCAACACCGTCTTCTATGATGATCCTTTTTATGTCGGTGTTAGCATAGAACGGTGACCCGCCTTGGGCATATTGCGTCATGGAGCCAGTGCCGCTGATGGTCAGCGTGCCTGCATCGTCAAGCGTCCATGTCAGATTTTGACCACAGGTGCCGCTGTCTGAAATCGCTGCAGCACTGGCAGACATTACTCCATTTACCGGACGATCCATACCAAGATCCGGTACGCTGCCGATCATACAGAGTGTGAGACCGATAGCAGCGACTCTTATCATAGATTTTTTCATGATGCTTCCTCCTACATTTTTTGTTGATTCAGCCGCATCCTTTTCATCAGACACAGATCCGATACACCGATCTGCGTGTCAGAGATGCAGGCACTCATAAGAAGTGCGTCTGGCTTAACTATAAACAGCTTCGTATTAACCCGTCATCAATTCTGCAAAGACGTACTGTCATAGACATAAATATCAAAGTTCACTGTAATGTCACCGAGTCTGTAAGTGAGCGTGGTCTCGCCTACGGACAAGGCGCCGATTGAGACACGCCCATTCGGTTCCGGCTGTGAAATGGCGATGGCGGGATCTCCGAATGTGATGTCATTTATTGACAGCATTTCCCATGGGAGAGCGTCTACAGAATCTCCCGCATACATATGGGACTTCGCCATTTCATTTAATTGATCTATGTAAGCGACACAAGGCGTACTGATTCCACGCATATCGAACCGGATAAGTCCCTCGTATGTAAGTTTCTGCGGCGTTTGATCCAGAAGTGCTCGCTTCATCATACACAGATCAAATACATTGAGCTTGTCATCTTCACATAGATCAGCCGCCTTCCAATTCGGCAGACTGGTATTCGGTACAGCAAGGAGCCATTTCTGTAACAGGACAACATCGGCAACGTTGAGACTGCTGTCTGCATTAACATCACCCTGCACTGTTTCAGGCATTTCCCCGATGGAGGAAAAACGATAGCCATATGCTTCTGCATAGTTTTGTGCTGTTGAGCCCTGATAGCCATGAATGACACCGCTGTAAGCGGGACTGTAAAAGCCTTCCTCTGTCTCCACATATCCATTGCATACAGTACCTCCCCAGCCTTTTATCTGACAATAGGGGTTATAGAGCCATACGTGCTCCAGCACAGCGCATGAGGAAAATGCCGAATCTCCGATGCTGGTGACATTGCGTGTCAGCATGACCTGCTTGAGGTTCGATGCACCGGCAAATGCCTGGTCTGCGATCATGCGTGTTTCGTTCGGCACCTTGTAGTTAACGGCTGTCTTATTACAGGGATACAGGAGCAGCTCCGTGCGATCATTGTTGAAAAGAATGCCGTCGCTCGAAGAAAAATACCTGTTTCCGGATTCTACGCTGATGCTCTGCAATGGGCAGCCAGAGAATGCCGATCTGTCGATCTCCCTGACCCCGGAAGGAATGGTGATCTTTGTCAGGGCGCAATTTGCGAAAACACTGTTTCCGATGTTTTCAAGTATGTCGGGGAACTTAACGGTTTTCAACGATGTACAATTCAGGAAGTCCTGATAGAACACATTTGTCAGCTTTGCAGGCAGAGTGATCTCCTCAAGGGAGGTGCAGCCCTCAAAGCATCTTCCTCCAAGCTCTGTCAGAGAATCAGAAAGACGCACTTCCTTGAGTGCAGTGCAGGACCGGAAGATTCCACGTGCCTCCCCAAGCCCGCCTGTTCCGATATAGTCTTGTTCTTTTGGGAGTGCGCCAAAGTCCGTGACAGAATCCGTCATCCCAACGTGTAGGAGAGAGCTGCATCCCCAGAATGCACCGTCATAGATAGTTCTGACGCTGTCAGGCAGTTCGATGCTCGTCAGACCGGACGAATCAAAGCATCTGTATCCGATCTCCGTTACCGTATCCGGGATCGTAATGCTCCGGAGGGAGGTGCATCCCTCAAACAAAGAATGATCCAGCTTTTTCAGCCCGGCAGGGAGTGTACAGTCCGTCAGTGATGTACAGCCTGCAAACGCACTGTATCCGATCTTCTGCACACTGTCCGGGATCACGATGGACGATAGTGCGGAACGTGCAAAAGCGCCGTTATCAATGATGGTGACTGATTCCGGGATCGTGACAGAGGATAGCTCCTCGCATCCCAAAAATGCGGATCCGGCGATCATTCTGACCGAATCCGGGATGATGACATCGCCCTTACACTCCTGCCCGCTGAGCAGAATGTCGCCCACTATGACGAGACCGTTCACGGATCTCAGGGAATCTTGCCACGCTGTCCCATCAAATGCGTATCGACTGATAGATGTGAGGCCTTCCGGCAGGGTAACAGACGATAAAAGGGTGCAGCCTGAAAAGGCATTTGCTCTGATCACTTCGACACTGGCAGGCAGCGTGACCTCTGTCAGTGCCTTACAGTCGTTGAAAGCCTCTCTTTCGATGCTGGTCACGCCTTCCCCGATCTCCACTTTTTTGATTGCATCCCTGTACACATCCCAAGGTGAGAAATAGAAAGACATTTCTCCTTGCCCGGAGATATGAAGCGTACTTGATGTACGGTCATATTCCCAGGAAACTCCTTCGCCGCATTCTCCGCTTACCGCTGCGAGATCCACTGCGGCAGCCGTGATGCCGGCCGGGATCTGTGTCAGATTTCCGGTCATCAGCATGGCGGCGCACAACAGTGCAACGTGCTTACTTCTTTTCTTCATTGTAA
>NZ_CACWPP010000086.1:0-4140 GCF_902762735.1 uncultured Ruminococcus sp. | reverse complement strand
ACCGATTTATCATACACAAGTCAACACATCATGCTTATCATCCGTACAGAGATCTGCCGCTTTCCAATTCGGCAGACTGGTATTCGGGACAGCAAGGAGCCATTTCTGGAGAAGCCCCACATCCGCCACGCTGAGAGCACTTTCACCATTGATATCCCCACGGACAGCATCCTGTTGGCACTCTCCGAGCAACACAGATCGTCTGCCATACTTTTCCGCATACCCCTATGCGGTCGAGTTGGCATATCCGTATATCACCACTTGCTCAGGAAAGGTCTCTTGATTATCACAGATCTCGAAGCCCGTACTCAGGATGACGACCTGTTCGATACCAGCAGGCCCCGCCCATCGAACTGCTGACGACGGCATGATCGCCTATTGGTGGTTATGACGAAAGACTACAAAACACAGTAATTTTTGGATGATAAATAGGGTAAGCGTTAAAAATTTGTACAAACTAAACAAACGGAAGCCAAATCTATATCATAAGAATATTATATATGTTTAAATTGCAAAAGTAAACACACAATGCAAAATTACACCGAAAAAGTGCAAAAATAATATGCTGTCATGTTCCAGGGACACGACAGCATACAAATGTAATGTTGACTCTAAAAAGAATCATATCTGGCTGACCGGAAAAGCGGCCAGCGCCGTGACGGTCTGTTCTTCCCGCATGATACGGAAGCTCCCACCGTGCCGACCGGTGATCGTCTCAATTATCTGCAAACCATAGCCGTGTGCTGGATCGCCCGTGTGTCTGAGCGGGGCATCAGAATCATAGCTATTCTCCACCTTGAGCAGGAACATTCCGCCACGAACACCGCTGCGGATCCGGACAAATGGTGCTGTGATCTTCTCCTCACGGGCGGCGGCAAATGCATTATCAATGAGGTTGGAGAACAAGCTGCATATTTCATAGGGATCCAGCGGGAGCAGCTCTATATCTTCAAGAATGATCTCCGTGCGGATCCTGGCATTCTCCGGCTCGCTCAGCTTGACAGTCAGGAGTGCATCTACGACCGGATCGGAGCAATAGCTGGGCAGACGGGTATTCTCGATCTCATCCTCGATCAGGGAAATGCTCTTTTGTGCCTCTGCCGTGTGCCCATCTGCGATCAGTCGTTCCACGGTCTGCATCTGGTTGCGGAAGTCATGACGGATACGCATGATCTCTTCAAATTTTTCATGTGCCAGCCGGTAATACTCATGGGTGGAATGCATCGAGCTTTCCATTTGCCGCAGACGCTCCTCAGCCTTGTACCGGGCAAGATGTTGCTTGACAAGCCGGTAAAAGCCAATGAGAAGAAAGCACATCAATGCTTGCAGCATCAATTGTAGCGAAAGATTTTGATTGATAAGCTCCACTCCAGATTTGTAGTACAGGATCAGATAGATCATGTGGCACACAGCAAACAGCGGGATCATTACCAGATATCGTCGTATTTCCCGAAATCCCTCCTGCTTCCGGTTTATAATAAATATCATGATACCGATGCAGACGAGGAAATCGTCGATAGAGATAAGCTGCATTGCAGAAAGCTCCTCGCTCGGCTCCGGGTAGTTATAGTAGCGGACATCGAAAGCCAGGAACAGTATCAGCATCGAGCTGAGCTCTGCAAGCAGGGCAAGAAGGGCGCCGACAACGATAAGCCTGATCTTTTCACGAATCGTCCCGTCAAATACGAGCCACATAACAGTGAAAAGGATCGCTGTTTGAACGATCGTATAAGGTATATTACCGTGGGGAATATGCAGTACATAGAGACTGAACGCATCTGTGCCGGCATTGACCAGGAATATCAGCGTGACAAATGCTGGAAGCGGGAGCTTGCACCGGCAGATCTCCGACCATTGGAAGCCATATAAAAATAGCTGGATATAGGTAATAGCAAAAAACATGACAGTATCACTCATAGCAAACTCCCCAGAAATGCAAGATATTGTTCTCTTGTCTGCGCGAAACGCTTGCCGCTGACGGGAATCTCATGCCCGTTTTTTAGCACAAAGGAAAACCGGCGCAGTTCAGAGACATAATTCATATTGACGCAGAAGCTATGATGACAGCGCACAAATGTCCCCGGCAGCAGTGGCTCAAGTTCTGCCATGCGCATGCGGAGTGTGTATTTAACGGTACCATCAGTGGTACACAGCAGCAGCCGTCGGTCACTGTTCTCGATATATGCCACATCTTTGAGAAGGAGCGTCTGGATATGTCCCTTTGTCAGGCTGACGGCGATTTGCTGCTCCTGAATAGAAAGATGCCGTTTGATCTGTTCCACACAGAGATGAACTCTGTCCTGGCGGAATGGCTTTTGGATAAATCCGATGGGATCGACCATGAATATCTCTTCAAAGTATTCGGTGTAACCTGTGATAAAAACGAACTGCACCTGAGAAAACTGCCTGCGGAGCTGCAACGCAAAATTGATCCCATTCTGTGTGGTGTCAAGCTCAATATCCTGAAATACCACATCCGTCTGATCGTCGATGAGTGTCCGTGCCTGTTCCAGAGAATAGGCGCAGTCTACCACTATGCTGCCAGGTAACAGCGGCATCAGCATGGCTTTCAAGGTATCCGCCATATCCGCTTGATCGTCATATATGACAAATTTCATTCTTGTTATCTCCGTTTCTGTATGATACTATCATTATATCACAAACGGAATCAGTTTTCAACCTCTTTCTGGTGAGGACGTAGGTTCAGAGAAAAAGCAACTTGTTTTGTCTGCACTCGATCAGCTAAGTTCAGACAAAGAGCGTGGCGGTAACAAACCATCAGCAACGAAAAAATCGCATACAAATGACCCCCAGAGATAGGAATAAAGTATCATCTCTGGGAAGCGTTTGCATATACAGTTGAAACCGAAACAGTTTATTTCATGATATGATGCGAACTTCCACCCCCTCAAGATCTTCTCACTTCGTACCGCTCAGTGCCGTACCATTGACATACAGCGTGAATCCGTTAGACACGATACTCGATGCATCACCATCAAAAGACGTGATATAGGTGTCTGCCGTCAGCTCCCAGGTGCTGGAGCTATCGAGCGTCACAGCAACAGTGCCAACCTCGGTAGAGACTGTTGTACCTTTGGAATTCTGAATCTCGCCGTCGATGCTGCCTGTAAATGTCGAACCATTCGTAAGGTTCAGCGTGAGCTGCGAATCATCGCCGACCTTGATAATGCCGTTCAGCTCCTGCCCGTCTGCATTGAGTGCAGCGATATTACTGCCGCCGCTCCAGCCGTCCGCACAGACAGAGAGCAGGATTGCGCACTGCAGGCACTCTATTTTGTCAATGGCAGAGTAGCAGCCAGTTTGCGCCGTTTGGTTACCTTTGAACTTCGTCTGTTCACGCGGCTAAAGGGCGATGTGTGCTGGTTATTTTTCATTTAATACTTTCTCGAAATACTCTCGCAGCAATTCTTTATGTTCAAAGTAGCATTCTAATACATAACATAAAAATTGCTCAGATTCTATTGGCAAATTATTGCCGTTTTCATCCTTTCTAGCATTATCGCATCTATAATCAAACGGAATTCTGGAGTTGTCGATTTTAAACGATTTAAGACGTGGTCTTGCTGTTCCCTTTTGAGTTGCATCTTTTTGTCGTTTTTCATACTCCTCAATTGTATAGAATACGTATTCGTGATCTAAATGCGTAATATAGAATTGATTGCTTTCGATAAGGTATTGGAGATGTACTACTTGCGTTACAATGGTATCGTTGTGAATCCTAAAATCTTTACATAGTTCCTCAAAAGTCATGTTTTGAGAATCGATGGTTATCCATAAGCAATTCTCATATTCTGTTGAGTATAACTTTGTCACAGAATAACTTCTTAGATTGACTAAATCAAATATCTGTCCACGCTCTACAGCTTCTGCAATATATTCTAATTGAACTCTTCCTTGCCAACCTTTCTCGTTATATAATCTCAGCGAAAGATCACCAATCATTCCATTGGAGCGCATCCGATCAAATACTTCTAGCAAATGAACTGGGGTGTTTTTTACAAGTAATGTTCTATCTATGTTTTTATCATAAAAGCGTGAATTTGTCTACTCTATTATATTGATTCGATTGTAAATTTTTCCGTTTCTGTCCGATTTAACGTAGTTTCAGCTAATCGTTGG
>NZ_CACWPP010000085.1 GCF_902762735.1 uncultured Ruminococcus sp. | reverse complement strand
TCAAGCCTCGCGCCAGCAGGCTTGCGGGGAGCGCGAGGGGCAGAGCCTCTCGCATCGGGGAAGCAGTCCAAACGCGACACAGAGAATTAGTTGGGCGAATAAAGTGACAGACGGAAAGAGGTCAAAACCCTCAATCATAGCAAGCCAAAAGCGGGCAATTCGCCAAGAAAAGCGCGTACTCAAATCCCGCGAATATCGCTCCCCATGTGCGGGTGACGAATTGCCCGCGTCCTCTAGCCGAACAGCGCAGCGCTTTCGGCGGTCGTGGCGCAGTCCCCCGCGATAAAACGGCAAACCCTCGCGGCGGTCGGTCATCGCTCCCTTACGTGAAACGCAATTCTAAGGTGTAGGGCGGGGGCTTGCCCCCGCCGTTCGACCCGCACATACTCGCGATAAAACGGCGAACCCTCGCGGCGATGACCCGATAATTCGGCGTTTTAACACGGCATGGCGATAATCAAGCGGCGGGAGCAAGCCCCCGCCCTACCCCAAAAAATCAAGCAAAAACTAATAAAAATGGTGAATAGATATGGCAAAAAAAGTAGTAACGTTCGGGGAACTGCTTATGCGGTTATCGCCCGAAGAACATAAGAGATTTATTCAGGCGGACAGCTTCGGCGTGGTTTATGGCGGCGCGAAATGCTGTGCGTGGCGCGGGTGCGTTCGTGCGGCGCGGAATGCTTGTGCGGGTCGCGGGTGCGGTCTGTATGATGTGAAAATGCAAGGCTGTGCGGGCAGTTTTATGTTTGACAGGCTTGCGTCAGTGTTGTATAATATATTTGATGCTGTTGTCAAGTTTTCAACAGTATTCAAGTCTTAATGTTAAAAATATAAAGGAGTAGACCATGAAAGAGTTTATGGATAAGGACTTTGTCCTGAAAAATGACACCGCTAAGGTGCTTTATCATCAGTATGCTGAGGATATGCCGATATTCGACTTCCACTGTCACCTGAGCATCGAAGAGATCTATAACGACAAGCAGTTCAGCTCGATAACCGAGTGCTGGCTGGGCGGCGACCACTACAAGTGGAGACTCATGCGCGAAATGGGCATCGACGAGAGCTACATAACAGGCGACAAGAGCGATTTCGAGAAGTTTATGAAGTATGCGGAAGTTATGCCTTATGCCATCGGCAACCCAATATATCACTGGACACACCTCGAACTGAGAAGATATTTCGGCATTGATGATATTCTTTCACCTAAGACTGCTGAGGACATCTTCAACAAGTGCAACGAAAAGCTCAAGACACTGACTGCAAGAAAACTCATCGCTGACAGCAACGTAAAGAAGCTGTTCACCACCGATGACCCCATAGATGACCTGCATTTCCACAAGCAGCTGAAGGCTGACGGTGACTTCGATGTTGAAGTTTATCCCGCTTTCAGACCGGACAAGGCTATCAACATAGAACTGCCTACATACGTGCCTTACATCGCTAAGCTGGCTGAGGTATCGGGCGTTGAGATAAACGGCATAGACAGCCTGTGCGAAGCGCTGACAAAGAGGATAGAGTACTTCGACAGCGTGGGCTGCGTTTGCTCCGACCATGCGCTGGACGTTGTTATGTTCAAGCCCGCAGAGCGCGATATTGTTGACTACATCGTTAAGAAGGCACTGAGCGGCAACGAGCTGACCTCTGACGAGATAGAGCAGTACAAGGGCTATGTGCTGGTACATCTGGGCAAGCAGTATGCAAGACTGCACTGGGTACAGCAGTACCACATCGGCGCACTGAGAAACAATTCAAAGAGATACATGGGTCTGCTGGGACCTGATACGGGCTTTGATGCAATAGAGGATCAGACTTTCGCAAAGAAGCTGGCGATGCTGCTGGATACTCTTGACAGCACCGATGAACTGCCTAAGACCATTCTCTACTGCCTGAACCCTCGCGATAACGAAGTTCTCGCGACCATTATGAACTGCTTCCAGCAGGGCGGCATAGTAGGCAAGATGCAGTTCGGTTCTGCATGGTGGTTCAATGACCAGAAGGACGGCATGGAGAAGCAGCTCACAGCACTTTCTCAGCTGGGGCTGGTATCAAAGTTCGTGGGCATGCTGACAGACAGCAGAAGTTTCCTGTCTTACACAAGGCACGAGTATTTCAGAAGGATACTCTGCAACATGTTCGGTGAACTGATCGAAGAAGGCGAGTATCCCAACGACGTTGAACTGGTGGGCAGTATCGTAAAGGATATTTGCTATAACAACGCTATCAGATATTTCTCCAAATAATTTTCACCCAATTTTGATGTGTATTGCTGATGATACAAAATGGCTGTTCTTTCGTATTGTCCCCCCGCCTTCGGCGGGGGAACAATACACAACCAAATTGGGATATAATTTTAAAGGCTGATATATGAGTTTATCACTTCTATGTAATTATCAGGGAGAGAAATGCCTTGTCTTTTTGGAGAAAAAGATCCTTTACTGTAATAGATGATGCCAAAGATGCCCGCCGCGAAAAAGCCGCACTGATAGTGGGGCTTTGGGCACTGGGGCTGCTGGCGGTGCTGTTTGGCTTTAAGTACTTTATGGGATATTATGAAGTCGAGTATGCAGGTACTTTCGATAACTGTTCTGTTGAGGCATATGAGCATATCGAGGAAGCCCGCAGTGACAGACTTGGTCAGGGCAGGCTATCTCACTATTATGTTGTGGAAGTCACTTGCCCTGAGCCTGAGCTGCATTATAAAATAATGGCAGAAAAGTCTTATTATAAGAAATTTCAGAGATACAGTTCAAGCAAGGTAACATTCTATAAAGCAAAGTGCGAGCATAACGGTTTAGCTTCTCTGGCTTCGATAAGAGAAGACGGCTGGGAATGGTTCCCCACCTACAAGCTCGACTGTGATGAGCGTGAAGCAGAACGGGAGTTCAGGAGCATTTATCCGCCTACTAACTGGCAGATAGTTTATGTTGTGCTGCTGCTGATAGCGATATTAGGCACAGGCTATGGTATCAGATCTAAGATCCCCGATGACATTGTGCTGTTCGGGAACAGCAAAGACGAGTGTTAAAGAATATCTGCTGTTATAAATAATATCAGATACTTCTCCAAATAAACCTTATTTTCTACCAAAGGGAGGTTGCGTCTTGGACGCAGCCTTTCTTTATAGCAGGAGGACTTCAACGATGAATGACAAAAATCCGCTTTTGCAGGGTGACGGCGAGAACCGCTTTATCACGATAGGCGAGATAATGCTCAGGCTGACACCGCCGAACTATGAGAAGATACGCACTGCCACCAGCTTTGAAGCAAGCTACGGCGGCGCTGAGGCGAATATCGCGCTGGCGCTGGCAAATCTGGGAGTTGACAGCAGTTTTTTCAGCGTAGTGCCCAATAACAGTGTGGGCAAGAGTGCTGTGCGCATGCTGCGCTCGAATGATGTGCATTGTAGTCCGATGATACTCAGCACACCCGAAGAAACGCCCACCCACCGCATGGGAAGCTACTATCTGGAGATAGGCTACGGCATACGTCCCAGCAAGGTGACTTATGACCGCAAGCACAGCGCTTTTTCGGAATATGATTACAGCAGTGTTGACCTTGACAGTCTGCTGGACGGCTACACTTGGCTTCACCTGAGCGGCATAACGCCCGCACTTTCGCCAAGCTGCAAGGAACTTCTGCGGAGAAGTCTGAGAGTTGCTAAGGAGAAGGGCATTACTGTCAGCTTTGACGGCAATTTCAGGAGTACGCTGTGGAGTTGGGAAGAGGCGCGTGACTTCTGCACGGAATGTCTGCCTTATGTAGATGTATTGCTGGGTATCGAACCCTATCACCTCTGGAAGGACGAGAACGACCACAGCAAGGGCGATGTGAAGGACGGTGTGCCGCTCCAGCCAAGCTATGAAGAGCAGGACGAGATATTTCGGGAGTTTGTAAAGCGCTACCCGAACATAAAGTGCATAGCGCGGCATGTAAGATATGTACACAGCGGCAGTGAGAACAGCATGAAAGCCTATCTCTGGTTTGAGGATCACACCTTTGAGAGCAAGCTGTTCACATTCAAGATACTTGACCGCGTGGGGGGCGGCGATGCCTTCGCAAGCGGTCTGATATATGCGATGATGCACGGCTACAAGCCGATGGATATGGTGAATTTCGCGGTGGCGAGCAGTGTCATAAAGCACACGATACACGGCGATGCCAACATTACTGACGATGTGGAGACCATACGCAACATCATGGACATGAATTACGATATTAAGAGATAAATGCTTCTTTTTGGGACACTTCTGCCTGCGGCGGGAGTGTCCTTTTTTGGCTGAAGATATACGCCGAACACTTTATAATGCTGTTTGTCGGCAAGGTGAACATAAAAAGAACGGATACCCCAACGGCGGGATACCCGTTTTTGTCATGATCCCAATTTGGTTGTGTATTTTTCCCACGCCGCAGGCGGGGGAAAAATACGAAAGAACAGCCATTTTGTATCATCAGCAATACACATCAAAATTGGGAGTTGTCATATTTAGATATGTCACAAAGCCATTTCAAAGCAGGGGACAAGTCTGCCGCTGACACCTTTTGCGGAGGGGCTGTCGGCATCGGGCAGCCACGCATAGCGCACTTTGTCGGCGGTGGTGCAGTTTAAGAGAATGCCGCTTCCGTTTTCGCGTGCGGTGACTTTCTGCCAGCCGTCGGGGGTGTGTGCTTCAAAATAATCGGTGGAGGGGTCGGTAAGGCGGACTTCTTCGGAGAAATCCAGCTGTATGCCGCCGTTTGTCTGTTTTATGCTGACGGGGCTGAGGGGGCGGGGGTCGCCTTTGCCGTAGATAAGGCGCAGTACGGCATCGCAGAGCGCCTCGCCCACTGATGCCTTGTCTATGGGGTGGAGGTCGTTATTTTCGCCCATGCCCAGCGTTACAGCCATTGAGGTATTGGGGATAGCGCAGCATTCCAGCTGTTTGCGGCGTATCATCACCCAGCCCTCGCCTCCAGGCTGCCAGTTGGGGAGCTGTACCGATACTACGGGTATCTCACTGCCGCAGCGCATGCGGTAGTATTCGACAAAGCGTTTGTATAACTTATCGTAGAGGTGTGCCTGCCATGCGTTCGTTTCGCCCTGATAAACCAGCATGCCCTTGAAAGCAAGGCGGTATGCGGGGGCTGTCATGCAGGCGTACTCGCCCAGTTCCAGTCCCGGCAGGAACTCCACAGGCTTGCGGGGCTTTGTCTTTACAGCGACGGAGTAGTTCCACTGACCGTCTATGTCAATGAATTTATCGCCCAGCTTTACACAGAAGCGCTTGCCCTCAGTGAAGCCGCCGTTGGAGGCGTTTATGTCCAGTGCGACAGCAACGCGGTTCTCGCCCTTTTTCAGCAGACCCTTTGGTATGGGGTAATAGCGTGGCGGGTAGAGGTAGCCTGTACTGCCGACTTTTTTGCCGTTGATGTAGGAAGTATCGCCGTCAACGAGAGTCCCGAGTATCAGCAGAGGTTCGTTAAGGTCGGCATCGGCGGGGACTTCAAAGGTGCGCCAGAACCATATCCTGCCGCAAAATCCGTCAAGGTCGGGCAGAGTGTTCACACGCATGGGGACGGTGCAGGTGAGTGCATCGGCGGGGTATTCGCCCCTTATTATGCTTGTGCCGATACGATCATTCTTTTTGATATAGTCGTCCCACTCGCGCTCGTTTTCAGCGCCTTCTTTTTCGGTATTTTCCATGAAGTTTTTGGCAGTCACGCGGTCGGTGACGGCATCGAGTTCGGGGAACTCTCGTATGACTTCGGCGGGAAGTCTGCCCTCGATGGGTGAACCGCCCGCAGATGTATTAACAAGCCCGATGGGTACGCCTATCTCTTTAAAGAGCTTTTTTGCGAAATAGTAGCCTGCGGCGCTTATCTCAAGGTCTTTGTCGTCGCAGGCGCGCACCCATTTGCCGCCCTCGAATTTATTTGACTCTCTGCCTGCTTCAAAGCAGAGTTTTATCGGCACGCGGTATTCGCGGATAAGTTCTTCATCGGGGAGCGGCACTTCGCCCACAAAAGGCGAGTAAGTGCGGCAGAGAGGGAGTTCCATATTAGACTGACCTGTGATGTGGAAAACATCGCCGAAATAGACATCGCTTATGACCAGCATAAGACTGCCGCAGCGGATATTTACTGTATAGGGCAGGCAGTCAGCCTCGCCTGCGGGGACGGCTATGCGCCATCTGCCGTCGGCGGCTATGCGGGAACGCCCGCAGATCTTATCGTCGCGTTCAAGCGTGAGGGTGACAGTGCCTTCGCCGTCACCTGTGATGAAGTTTTCAGCATCGCGCTGTAATATCATGCCGTCGGAAAAAATGTCATCTGCCTTGAATTTTATCATATCTGATTGCTCCTTTACAAATGCGGGTCAGTCATAGATCTTTCTGCCTTTTTCATCGGGTATGCCTGACAGCCTGTGGAAAAAGGTGTTGACTATATCCCGCCATTCTTTTGCACAGCGCAGCTGTTCTTCAAAGCGGGCGCTCACGTTTTGGAAAGTACGCTCATCCACCCTGCCTTTAAGCGAAGCCCAGAGCGCGGCGAAGTGTTCAGCCTGTTCAAAGCCTTCAAAATGGCTGTCATAGATATGCTGTATAACTGTTTTGCCGCTGTGAAGCTTATGCGTATAGGGTACGCGGTGGAAGAATAGCAGAAGCTCATCGGGGCAGGTCGCGGCACTGCCGTAAAGCTCGGCAAGTTCGGGGGCGTACTGAGTTGAATAGCCTGTGCCTGAGGGCGATCTGTCAACGCCTGCGCAGTCACGGTCGGCGCGGTTATAAGTGCCCCAGCGGTCAAATTCATAGCCCCATGGGTCGGGACCGTAGTGGTGGTTGGGCTTGCACATCCAGCCGATACCCAGCGGGGCAGTATAGTCCTCATAGGCTTTATGTGAGCCGCAAAGTATCTCTTTGACGGCACTTACGACTTTTTCATCGCTGCCGAAAGTGAGGCGGGTCCATTCATCGGCTATCTGACTGACGGTGAGTGTCTCATCGAAAAGCAGTCTGCCATAGCCGTAGAGGTTAGCGGCGGCAAGTTCACTGCCTGTCCAGCAGAAGTCATCGCCTGTATTTGCCACAGCCGCCACGCCGCAGACAGTTCTGCTGACGCGGTCATCGGGCAGGGCGTGCTTTGTGTGGTGATCGAGTATATCCTTTATCATGGGGACGAGCCAGCAGACGTGCTTCTGCTGACCTGTATACTCCTGCGCCAGCTGGAACTCAGCCATGATATTAGTATGTTTCATAGCACCGAACAGGGGGTGTACGGGTTCGCGCACCTGAAAATCCATAGGGCCGTTTTTGACCTGGAGGATAACGTTATCTTCAAACTCGCCGTCCAGCGGCATGAAGTTGTCGTAGCCTGAGCGTGCGCGGTCGGTCCTGAGGTCGCGCCAGTCCTGCGTGCAGTTATAGACGAAGCATCTCCAGATGACTATGCCGCCGAATTTTTTCATGGCGCGTGCGAGCATATTTGCGCCGTCTGCATGAGTTCTGCCGTAGGCGAAAGGACCGGGCTGACCTTCGGAGTCTGCCTTGACGAGGAAGCCGCCGAAAGAAGGCACACGCTCAAACAGCGAGGTGATGACATCGTTCCACCAGCTGACAACGCGCTCGTCCAGCGGGTCAGCGGTATCAAGTCCGCCGACTGATATTGGGGCGGCAAAATCGGGGCAGATGAACAGTTTTATGCCGTATCTGCCGAACAGTTCGCCCAGTTTTTCAAGACTGTCTGCGTAGTCGGCGGTGAGCAGACGTTTGGCACTGCCGCGCACGTTGACATTATTTATGACCACGCCGTTTATGCCGATGGAAGCCATCAGGCGGGCGTACATCTCGGTGCGTTCATTCACGATAAGTTTACCGTCGGAGAAGAAAAAAGACCTGCCCGAATAGCCGCGTTCGATAGAGCCGTCAGCGTTATCCCAGTGGTTCAGCATGCGCAGGGGCTGAGAGGGGACACACTCGGCTGTGAAGCTCACAAATCCGTCTGCGAGGGTGACTCTTCTGATATAATCGAATATGCCGCAGATAAGCCCTGAGGTATCGCTGCCCGATATGCATACGGAAGTCGGGTCAGCGTTTATCTTATAACCGCCTGCGGGAATATCGCCCGAAGCGTTATCGGCGGACAGGCTGAGCTTTAAGCATTTGCTCGCATCATTTATAATGCTGTCGGGGCATATCACCTGCGCATCGGGGGCGGCTGAGGACAGCCAGTCGGTAAAAATGCTGTATGCGTGGGAGAGGGTCTTGTCGGCGGTGTTTGCCAGCAGGACAGACGCGGGGTGAGATGAGATCTTTTTTGGTGTGAGCCACAGGCTTGAATGATCCATAAGTATCCTTCTTTCGGGTAGGGTATTACTATTATTGTTATTATATTCCATAGGGTAGTGCAAAGCAATTCATTTATTGCGAACTTTAGCCCATTATTTGATTTGGAATGCGATTTTGTCAATTTCGTGAACATTCTGGAAAGAAATAAAAATCCTATTGACTTTTCGGCTGGAAGGTGCTATAATATTAAAGCTGTCTGACGAGGACGGTGAGAGAGCGAGACGTAACTCAGGTTGGTAGAGTGCTTGCTTTGGGAGCAAGATGCCGCAGGTTCGAATCCTGTCGTCTCGACTTGTTTATGATGCGTTCAATGCGGACGTTATGCGTGGCATCGGGAGATGCTTCACGGTGACAAAAAACCAAATGTGAACAATTTGTAAACATTAAAAAAACCACTTGACAGGCGAAAGAAAATGTGTTATAATGATTAAGTCGTCAGGGAGATGACGAAAACAAAAAAACACATCGGAATATCCGCTAAGTCAATTAGCTGGTGTAGCACAGTTGGTAGTGCAGCTGATTTGTAATCAGCAGGTCGGGGGTTCGAGTCCGTCCACCAGCTCCAGCAAATTCATTCGGGAAATATTCCGGGTGAATAATGGGAGAATTCCCGAGCGGCCAAAGGGGGCAGACTGTAAATCTGTTGCTTCTAGCTTCGATGGTTCGAATCCATCTTCTCCCACCATTAGCTCCATAGCTTAGGCTATGGAGCTATTCTTTTATCTGTTATTCTGTCGGCGCGCAGCTCAAGGGCGTTATGCGGCGCTTTGTGGTGTGACTGAGGGGCGGCGGGGAACAATTGTGAGCGGTTCTCTTACTGCTGACTGAGGTTTGAAAAACTGCCGACTGTCGTTACTGTTAACGACATATCTGTTTCTGCATTCAGCACTCACTGAAATGTGCTTAACATCGACTGTGGCTGTGAGCGCGGGATTTCCCGAAAATTATGACTTTTGCTATAATGACCGCTGATAGGCTGTATAGTACGGCTTGGCGGCGGGATCACCATATTATTTGAGATACGGAGGTATCCTATTGGACAGGGCGTTGAGATTTCTGAAACGCGAGCCGATGCTGACGGTATCGGCGATGGCGGCGCTGGTGTCGATGTTCATAACTCCGCCAAGTGCGGCGCTTTTAAAGGCGATAGACTGGCGCACACTGGGCACACTGCTGATGATGCTTTGTGTGCTGGAGGGTTTCAAGCAGGAGAATGTGCTTGAACCGCTGGTAAAGCTGTCGCTGAGGGCGAGGACTATGACGGGGCTTTCGCTGTTTTACATATTCGGGGTGTTTTTCTCTTCGATGTTTGTGACCAACGATGTCTCGCTGATGATATTTGTGCCGCTGACCATATTCACATTCAGGGGCGGCGGCAAGGAAAAATATATCCTGCCTGTGATAACGATGGAGAACATCGCGGCGATAAGGGGTTCACTGCTGACACCGTTCGGCAGTCCGCAGAACTTGTTTTTATACAGCCGCTTCGGGATAAGCGCGGGGAGGTTCATGCTGCACATGCTTCCGCTTTGCGCGGGTTCGGCAGTGCTGCTGGTGGTGTTCGTGCTGGTGCTTTACCGAAAAGGTCTGCATGAGGAGATAGAGTTCGACCACTCAAAATTTGGCGAAAAAGCAGGCGAAAAGAGATATTTTTATCTGGTGCTGTTCGGGGTGGTGATATTCACCATAGTCAGCAGGACAGGTTTCTGGTGGGCGGCTGTGGCGATAGTTGTGGGCGCTATACTGGCGGCTGACAGAAAGCTGTTCCTGAAAGTGGATTATGTGCTGATATTCACGTTTCTGTTCTTTTTCGTTTTTTCGTCCTCGATAGCGGCAAACAGCGGGATCGCGCGTTTTCTTGATTCGGCGGTCAGCAGGCATGAATACTGGTGGGCGATAGGGCTTAGTCAGGTGATCTCGAATGTGCCCGCTTCGATAGTGCTTTACCCGTTCGCGGACAGCCATGCAGGGCTTATCTACGGGGCTGACACGGCGGGGCTGTGTTCGCTGATAGGTTCGCTGGCATCGGTGATAAATTACCGCATATATGTGCGGGAATACCCTGACAAGGGCAGGGAGTTCATCAAGGTCTTCACGCTGATAAGCTGGGCGTTTTTCCTTATAGTGGTAATTCCCGCGTATCTGCTTACGGCGTGGGAGATGTGATGACTGCGGTTTTCGGCTGAATATCAAGCCATAGCATTTCTTTAAAAAGAAGTGCTGTGGCTTTTTTATTTTGGCTCACGTTTTTGAGGTGTATTGCTGATGCTGTTTGGCAGATGCTTTCGTATCGGGGGGCGGTCCTGCTAAAAAATGTGGTTATCCCGCTGACACACCACAAAAACAGCGGCTATATAGAACTTAAGGTTCTTGGCGTGTGGTGCTCAATTATCCTTTTGTTCACCGCATTTTTAGTTGGTGTGCTAAAGGGATAGTCATATAAAAAATGCCCCTGTGCGCTTCTGAAAACGCACAGGGGCAAAATAATATTTATCAGTCAAACCTCTCGTCGATGACGCGGGCTGTCTTTTTCATGCTTCTTGGCAGAACGCCTATCTCTACCACCTTCACGATGGGGGTGAAGCCTATCCTGCTCTTGACCTTTTCGGCGATGCGCTTTGCAAGGTCGGCAAAATCAACATGACCGTTGGTCTCAACGTAGATGCGCATGGTGTCCTTGCCGTCAAGGTGAGAAATGCGTATCTGGTATTCGCTGGAGATCTCTTCAAACTCAGCGAGAACTTCCTCTATCTGCGAGGGGAACACGTTAACGCCCTTTATCTTCATCATGTCGTCTGTTCTGCCCCTGATGGTGTCTATGCGGGGGAACTTTCTGCCGCAGGGACATTCGCCGGGTATTATCCTCGAAAGGTCGTGTGTGCGGTAGCGTATCAGCGGCGCACCCTCCTTGACCAGCGTGGTGATGACTATTTCGCCCCACTCGCCGTCTGGCAGGTTCTCACCTGTCTTGGGGTCGATTATCTCAAGATAGAGATAGTCGTTCCAGTAGTGCATGCCTGTGTTGTACTCGCAGTTTATGCCGATACCGGGACCGTATATCTCGGTCAGACCATAGATGTCGTAAAGTTCGATGCCAAGTTCGTTGGAGATGCGCTCTCTCATCTTGTCAGACCATCTCTCAGAACCGATAACGCCCTTTTTCAGATGTATCTTGTCCTTTATGCCCCTCTTCTGTATCTCCTCAGCCAGCAGCAGTGCGTAAGAAGATGTCGAGCAAAGCACGGTGGTCTCCAGTGCCTGCATCATTTCCAGCTGTTTCTCGGTGTTTCCCGGACCCATCGGCACAGCCATCGCGCCCAGCTTCTCACATCCGTTCTGGAAGCCTATTCCCGCAGTCCACAGACCGTAGCCCGGAGTTATCTGTATCCTGTCCTTTTTGGTGATGCCTGCGACTTCGTAGCATCTCTTGAACATCTCGCCCCAGTCGTCAACGTCCTTTGCGGTGTAGGGTATTATGACGGGCTTGCCTGTTGTGCCCGATGAAGAGTGTATGCGCACTATCTCGTCCTCAGGCGCTGTCATCAGTCCCAGCGGGTAAGCATCTCTCAGGTCTTTTTTCTCTGAGAAAGGCAGTTTTGCAAATTCTTCGGGCGAATTTACCTCGCTTATGCCTGCCTCTTCCAGCTTTTTGCCGTAAAAGCTGTTCGATTCGATCAGCGCCCTTATGCGGTCGTTGACCTGTTCCAGTTGTTTTTCGGTTATCTGCATGTTTATTCCTCCTTGACAAAGCGCGTAAAGCACCGCGCTGTAAGTTTCCTTATGTAATGGTGAGTTACAGCGGCATTCATCAGTTCACCACTGTCAACTCACCTTGAAACTAATTATAACACATATCTGCACGGATAACAAGTGCCTGAGAAAAATTTTTATGTGCGATACTCCTAAAAATAGTGAGGCGGGGAGGTGAAAAAAGGCGGCAGAAGAGTTTTCCGCCGCCGCATTTATGCTCTCACTTTTTCTGTGCCTTTTCAAGCCTGCGCCAGCTGAAAAAGCCGTAGAGGTCGTTCACGAGGAACATAACAAAGCAGAATACCATCGGCAGTGCGGTGCTGTCACTGCGCGATGCGGTCACCCAAAGCACTATAAGCACGATGTCGTTGGCGGAATAGCCGAGCGCGTAGTATGGGCTTCGCAGGAAGGTCAGCCCCGAAGCCATAAAACTTGTGAACACCGAAACGGTGCTGAAAACAAGGTTTGCGTTGCCGAGCCACCTCAGCAGGAAGTACGCTGCCGCCGTCACTGCGGCTGAAAGCAAAGTCAGCAGTAACAGCTTTTTTGCGGTCATGGGAGCGACTTCCACCACCTTGCCGCCCTTGAAAGGGTGTTTGAGCCAAGATACCACTGCCGCCGCCGCTATGGGTGCGGTCATGCCGAGATATGTGAGCATTTCGCCGTAGTAGCGGGCTTTGAGGGAGATCATACCGTAGAACAGAGAAAATACCACCGTCAAAGCCTGACCCAGCACCATGCCCTTAGCCACGAATATCAGCGCAGTGACCCCTATCAGTGATGCCGCCAGTTCTGCCGCACCGCCGCCTGTCAGTGCATACGCTATGGCTATGACCGCCAGCGATGCCGCCCACAGCCCGCGCTCAAAGCCGTTCAGTGAACCAAATGTTTCTTTTATCTTCATGTTATCACTCCTGTCAGAATACTCCCAAGTGTTTCCCCTTGACGATGGCGGGGGAAGAAAACGCCTGCTGCTGTCAATGCCCGCAAGTCAAAAAAGCGCCCGCTCATGTATCTTCGGGCTCATTTATAGCAAAACGCTATCGAGCGCTGACCTGACGATACATGAACGGACGCACCGTTCCTCCCCGGTGGGAGATATTATTTTTTTTTGTGGTTATCCCGCTGACACACCACAAAAACAGCGGCTATACAGAACTTGTAGCAATCCAACTGTTTAAATTCACAAAATCCAGTCGCAAAAGCTAGGATTTATGGGTTTTGTGACTGGATTTTGTCTGAATTTTAAGGCGGATTGCTA
>NZ_CACWPP010000084.1 GCF_902762735.1 uncultured Ruminococcus sp. | reverse complement strand
TTCGCAAAACGCCCCTACGGGTCGTTTTGTTCATTCTCGCGATAACGCGCCGAGGGTCGCTCTTTGGCAGGCATTATAGTTTCGTTTCGCCCTCATTATTTGGTTTGAATTTATGGTTTTGGGAATGCTTTCCCGCGTGTTTGTGCGGGTCAAACGGCGTAAGCAAGCCCCCCTACATTTGTTGGAATTTTCTTCCGATAAAAGCGAAAAACCTTCGTCCATGTCAACAATTATGAATTATGAATTGTGAATTATGAATTATCAAAAGCCCCCTACATTTGTTGGAATTTTCTTCCGATAAAAGCGGAAAACCTTCGTCCATGTCAACAATTATGAATTATGAATTGTGAATTATGAATTATCAAACGTCCATGTCAACAATTATGAATTATGAATTATGAATTATGAATTATCAAACGTCCATGTCAACAATTATGAATTATGAATTATGAATTATCAAAAGCCGTGTTCGTAATCGACATAATCGAGGGGGACACTGCTGAATGCTATCTCAACGGCTTCGGTCAGCACGATGTATGCGACTGTTGCAAGGCTTCTTGCTTCAACATAATCGCGGTCGAGCTTGTAATTGCCCTTGACCAGCATCTCTCTTATGTGCGCCACTCTTGTCAGACTGTCCTGCAAACTGCCAATATCGGGCAGTACAAAGTAGGACTTCTGCATCAGCGCCCTTATCTCGCGCCTCAGACCCGATGGTATGTGCGGTGCGCTCTCGTCTATCTCATAGGGATAGCTTTCAAGCTCCTTGCTCTTGTCCAGCTTTTCAGCGATGTCAGCCGCCGCCCTGCGGGAGAATACCAGCGCCTCCAGCAGCGAGTTGCTGGCAAGTCTGTTATTGCCGTGTACGCCTGTGTGCGAGCATTCGCCGCATGCGTAAAGACCGTCTATATTTGTGCGGGCGAAAGTGTCAACATTTATGCCGCCCATAAGATAGTGGTGACACGGGAATATCGGTACAGGCTCTTTGGTCATGTCATAGCCCGCTTCCAGCAGGTTCTTGTATATCATCGGGAAGCGGTTTCTGACAAATTCGGGGTCTTTGTGAGATATGTCAATGTAGAATTCGTCCGAACCTGTGCGCCTTGCCTCAAAGATTATCGAGTGTGATACCACATCGCGGGGAGCAAGTTCCTTTCTGCGGTCATAGTTTTGCATAAAGCGCTCTTTATTGCAGTTCAGCAGATAAGCGCCCTCGCCCCTGACCGCTTCCGAGATAAGGAAACACTCGCGGGTTTTGCGGTTGTTGAAAGCTGTCGGGTGGAACTGTATATAGCTCAGGTGCTTTATCTCAGCGCCCATATCATAGGCTTTTGCGATGCCGTCACCCGTAGCTATGGCGGAGTTTGTGGTGAACTCATAAACTCTGCCTATACCGCCCGTAGCAAATATCGCCTTGTGGGAGTTGCATGTGATGAACTCATCATTTTTCAGCACTAAGAAAGAGAAACCGTCCCCTACCTTGTGGCAGTCGCACATCAGTGCGTTCTCCCATATCTCAACATTCGGGAGAGTCTGCACATAAGCCAGCAGTTTTGTTTCTATCTCATAGCCCGTAGCATCCTTGTGGTGGAAGATGCGGTGCTTGCCGTGACCGCCCTCCAGTGTGCGGTGGTAATCGCCGTCGGGAGTCTTGTCAAATTCAACGCCCAGTTTGATTATCTTGTCGATGTCCTGCGCCGCCTCAGTTACCAGCACTTCGGTGGAATCGGGGTCGTTCTCGAAACCGCCTGCGATAAAAGTATCTTCCTTGTGCAGTGCGGGTGAATCGTCGGGATTTTTATAAACGCCCGCGATACCGCCCTGTGCCAGTGCAGAATTGCAGAGCGTCATTTCGCGCTTTGCCAGTACCAGCACTTTCAAGTCGCTCGGCAGATTAAGAGCCCCGTAAAGACCCGCAGCGCCGCAGCCTGCTATAATAACATCATAATTTTTGCTCATAAAGTTTACCCTCTTTGCTATGACAGAGATATAGTATAACCAAATGATATACTTATTCTATTATAACACAATACCGCATGAATATCAATAGCAATTGCAAAAAAAGGTCAGCCGCGCGAATATTATAGCGATCCGCCTTAAAATTCAGACAAAATCCGGTCACAAAGTCCATAGGTCCTAGCTTTTGCGACTGGATTTTGTGAATTTAAACAGTTGGATCGCTATAATCTGAAATATGACTATCCCTTTAGCACACCAACTTAAAATGCGGTAAACAAAAGGATAATTGAGCGTTGTATATTTTTCCCCCGCCTGCGGCGGGGGAAAAATATACGCCAAGAACTTTAAGTTCTGTATAGCCGCTGTTTTTGTGGTGTGTCAGCGGGATAATCGCAATCTGAAAAGCAGAGTATCCGGGCGAATATAACGCTCTCAGGACCTCAGCGTGAACATTCACAGGCTGTTCGGGCTGAGTTTTCGCGCGATTGACAATCAGGGGCATCTTTGTTATAATGGGAGTAGTTCAAAGAAAGAACAGCCATTTTGTATCATCAGCAATACACAACCAAATTGGGATAAAAAAGATATATGAGGGTGAAAATATAAAAAATATGAAAGAGCATACCAACAACAAAAAACTGCGGGAGCTTGGCATTGCCATGCTGGTCATCACTATAATGTTCATAGTCTCGATGTTCGCAGGCACGTTCATCAATATGGGCGAACTTGATATTTACCTGCCCGAAGGCATCAGCGCTGAAAGTTTCGTGCCCGAAAAAGGCATAGCCGAGATCTCAGCCGACCCGCACGACAGCAGACACATGGTCGTACATGCAAAAGGACGCGGCAGGGAATACCTGGTAAATCAGAATCCTGAGGATGGTCAGCCGAGTTTTGAATATGTGAAAGTACTGCGCGGCGGCATGATAGTCAACGAAGTCAACGGCAACTATTCAGGCTATAAAAGCGCGGTGGTGACGACTGCGGTGTACGTGCTTATGCTGGAGATACTGCTTGCAGTGTCATTTGTGATACGGTGCAGGGACGACCTGTTTTCCTATACCACCATATATTTCGGCGGCGCAGTGCTGTTCATGGCGGGCGTGGCTGTCAGTCTGGCGGTCGTGACGCTAAAAATGCTGTCAGACCCGATCACCTACACGATGGAGTATTTTTACAGTCAGATAAAGGGCGCGGGCGGCACGTTCATGCTTTTCAGTCTGCCGCTCCTGCTGATCTTCTCGCTGGCACTGCCGATAAGCAATATCTCTCTGATACGCCGCGAAGGTCTTAACTTTGTCAACGTGCTGGGGTTCATACTCAGCGCTCTGATAATACTCAGCTATCTGGTGGAGATATTCTATGTGGGCAGATTTGTTTCGGGCAGTGCGACTTACGTGCGCATCACGGGTGCAATAGACAGCACACTCACCACCTGCTTTGCTTATCTGGAAGATATGCTCATATCAGCGATGATTTGCGGCATAATTTCGGTGAAGAGGAAAGTCGCCTTTGACAAGACCCATGTGATGATACTGGGCTGTGCCATCTCAGATGACGGCACGCCTCTGCCGCTGCTGGCAGGGCGCGTTGACAGAGCGATAGAGTTCGCAAAAGCGCAGAAAGCCGCAACGGGCAAGGGCATCAAATTCGTGCCTTCTGGCGGAAAGGGGAGCGATGAAGTCATATCTGAGGCTGAGTCGATGCGCCGCTATCTTATCTCAAAGGGCATAAGCGATGCCGATATAATAGCAGAGGACAAGTCCACCAGCACCGAAGAGAACATGCGCTTCTCGCTGGAAAAGATAAAGGCAGACTGCGAAGCGCCCAAGATAGTTTTCTCGACCTCCAACTACCATGTGCTGAGAAGCGGTATAATCTCGAAGAACGAGGGGCTTGATGCCGACGGCGTGGGCAGTAAAACGCGCTGGTACTTCTGGCCGAACGCCGCAGTGCGTGAATTTGTGGGACTGCTGGTCAGCAAGAAAAAGGAACACGCTTTCTGGGCAGTGTTCTTCATAGTGCTGTTTGCGGTGATAAACATGATAATGCCGATGTGACGGCAGTTCTTGCCTAAAATTACGCAATATGACTATCCCTTTAGCACACCAACTAAAAATGCGGTGAACAAAAGGATAATTGAGCGTTGTATATCTTTCCCCCGCCTTCGGCGGGGGAAAGATATACGCCAACCACCTTTATTTCTGTATAGCCGCTGTTTTTGTGGTGTGTCAGCAGGATAACCACATAACGCAAAAAGAGCATCAGCGCACGCCGATGCTCTTTTATATTTCTTATCAGTTAACTGCTTCTATGGTCCACAGCTGGTTAGATGCGCCCGAGTAGCTCCACTGAAGCACATTTGCGCCGTTGGCGGTGGATCTGCCCGAAACATCAAGTGCCTTGCCGCTGTTTTTGCTTATGATGGCGTAGTTATTGCCGACCTTGCGCAGTTCCCACTGCTGGCAGGCGTTGCCGTAATACTGGCACTGCTGAACGTTCGCGCCGTTGTCCTTGCTCCCCCATGCCACATCAAGAACTTTGCCGCTGTTGACGGACTTTATCACATAACTGCCGTTGGACTGCTTCTCAATGTACCATTTCTGGTTGTTGCCGCCGCCGTAAGCGTACTGGATAACGTTTCCGCCGTTGTCCATGCTTCTGCCCGAAACATCAAGTGCCTTGCCGCTGTTGACAGACTTGATGACATACTTCTGACCGTTCCTGAAACTGCCCGAATTGTTGTTATTATTGTTGTTATTGTTGTTATTGTTGTTCTGCTGATTATTATTGTTGTTCTGCTGATTGTTATTGCCTGCATTCGGTGCGGTGTAGCTTATCCAGTCATACTGCGCAGTGAGAGGCGCTCTGCCGTTGAAACGGTTGAGCCATTCGTCAACGCCCTTGCCGTTCCAGACATTCATCATAATTTTGCCGGGTGTGGTGGGTATATCGCGGGTAGCGGTGTAGACGGGCTTTGCGTCAACATACCATGTTATGCTGTTCTTGTCCCAGTAGAAACCGTACTGATGGAAAGACTGCGAAGCATCGAAGCCTAAGTTGTAGACATACTCGTGGTTGCCCTGACCTCTGGTGTAGTAGTTGAACTGCACCTGATTGGTGTTCTTGCCGAGAAACTCTATGTCTATCTCGTCCCATACAGTGCCGTCGGTAGGACCTGTGTAGGTGAAGAACGAACTTACAACACCGTCATTTTTGATGGGCTTCATGCTGACATCGTACATGCCGTAGCCGAAAGTCTGGGTAGAGCGGTACTCAGCGCCCTTGTAGCCCTGCCGGCTGTTGCCTGTTATGGAAAGATTCATCTTGCCGCCCGAGAACTGCACGTTGTTCTTTGACCAGGTACAGTCGAACATTCCGCCGTTCGACCAGCCGTCAGAAGCCTCCATCTTGCCCCAGTCGTAGCTGTCAAAGCCTGTGCTGAATTTGCTTCCCGTGAACTTTGATGCCGCCGATGCCGGTATCAGCATATTTGCCGCCATTACCGCTGCCGAAAGCAGACCCACTATCCTTTTGATCTTCATGTCAAATTCCTCCGTTCATCATAGTTTTCTGTTACGTTTTCCGCGAATTTCTCGCTTTTGATGATTACATTATAACAGCATGAACGTGAAAATTATATCGACAAGTAAAAATATTTATCAAAAATATAAACAAAGTTTTTATCAAAAAAGCAATATTTCTGTCAAAAATATCGAAAGAGCATCACAGCGGAGTGATGCTCTTTTTTGTGGGTGTTTTTATTGATTTAGATGTGCTGAATTTTCTATGCTGAAACGATAAAAAAAGACAATAGAAAAGCCGAACAAGGAAAATCAATACTTTATATATTATTTCGTATGAACTGCAAGTGTTAACTTGTCGCTTGTTGATGTACCCGAACCGCTTACTATATATACACCGTCGGTATTATCCTTGATTTTGTAAGCTGTAACATTTGGCATCGTGCCATTGCTGCCACGCTTAAACTTATAACAGCCGTTGTCTTCAACCAGTGTGATTACTCCATTGGAATCATTAAAGCTCACGGCAGGTTTAGTGTCAAAATATACCTTTCCAGCATAGAACGTGTCTCCAACGTGAAGCACTGTACCGGCACTCAGCGAAGTATAAGTAACCTTTCCTGTTATGGTGCAAGTTGCTGTAACATCATCAGATGTATCTTCTGTACCATTGGTAGCTGTTGCAGTGATCGTGGCAGAACCATAGCCCTTTTTGCCCATGACCGTGTATTCTCCTGTTTCAGCATTGATAGATACATAGTCCGGATCACTGCTTGACCATACAACGGTCTTGTCTGTTGCGTTATCAGGCGAAACAGTTGCTGTGAGAGTTCCTGTGCTGTTGACGAAAAGCGCTTCCGTCGGAGCGTTGTTGATTGTAACGGTTTCGGCAGGAATACCATTGTCTTTTATTGACGCATTAAAAGTAACTGTATCAGAATAATTGCCTGCGGGCATGCCCTTGTAATCTTCGACATTTATGCCGATGGACTGCGATGCGGGGAGGATGGTGAACTCCCATGAAGTTGCGGGGGCGCTGTCATCTTCGTAGTTCATCATTTCATAGCTTACTTCATTTTCGCCCGATTTGAGCGCCCAGTCGTTTTCCGATGTGGCTGTGACTACCAGCTTTTTGCCCTCTTCGAGAGTGCCGCCTGCCTTTATCTCGCCTATCTCGTTCCAGCCGCTGTTTTTGATGTCGAATGAGGCGGGTATGGTGAGGGTGTAGTCGCTTGCGGCAGTATCATTTGTGCTTTCGGTTGCAAAAACACTCAGCGCCGCTGACGATGCCATTACTGCCGCCGCACACAGCAAGGTCGTTGTTCTTCTTAAAAATGCTTTCATAATTTTGACCTCCTTGTTTCAGGTATTTTTTTACAACAAAAGCGCCCCTGCAGGAAACAGTTATCCCACAGAGAACGCTTTATTTACCAAATATCCGCTCGCAAAAGGGCTCAGTTATGCCTTGCTTGCTTGCTTGCTTGCTTGCTTGCTTGCTTGCTTGCTTGCTTGCTTGAGTGTAGCACCTGAACATAACTCCGTCAACCCTTTCGTGAAAAATTTTACAAAGAATTTGCATACCATGATTGCATATCTTTGTTAATGTTGTAAGTATACCACAAATTCACATATTTGTCAACGATTTTTTGAAGTTTTTACAGCATTTTGCGGTTGAATATTCCAATATTAATTAGCTTATTTAGCAAAAGTGACAAAAACCATTATTTGTATATTTAAGATTCACGCGATATGCTTTTGAATGCAAAAAAACTGCCGCATTTTTTACATGCGGCAGTCGTCATCAGCTTATTGCAGAGGTTTATCCGAAAACCTGAAAGTCTTGTACTTGATGGTGTCTCCCAGTTTCAGCGATGACCACTCGTCCTGAGAGTACTCTATCTTTTTCTCTTCACCCTTTTTATCTTTTATGATCGCGTAGTACTTCTGCGTCCTTTCGCCCTCGCGCCTGTCGCCCAGTTTCGGTGACGGCACATTGTCGGGAAGCCCCGTGTCCCCCCAGAACGGTTCATGGTCTTTTCCGCTTGTGGGCACTGAGGACACCTCTGTCCATTTATCTATGTCGTAGTAATACTTCGTCTTGTACACGGGAACATTTCGGTATACAGGTTCTTTGTAAGTTTCTTTCTCGTAGACCGTCTTGTAGCGCGGCACTTTTTTCTCTTCAAACTGACCGTTGCCCAAGTCCTTATGCTTAGTCTCGTAACCGTCCTGCACCTTTTTGGCGACTTTTCGGGTCTTTGTCTCGTAGTGGTCAAGCACCTGGTTGTAGTGGTGTACCTCTTCCTTGCTGTAATGCAGGTTCGCATTTGAGGGGAGTGTCCAGTCGTTTTCATCGACATTTTTATACTCTTCAACTGCTATACTGCGCTCCCACTCAAACCCCGCAACAGCCGCCGTCCTTGTTATGGGCACAAACAGCCATACTATAAAAGCTATCAGCGCCAGCACTATACCGAGCTTTTTCAGCCTTTTCACCGCTATGCCCGTTTTTTTCTTTTTTGGCGGGACAGGCGGCGCTGCGGCTTCGGGCGGCAGTGCGCTGAAATAATCTCTGTGCGCCTCTTCACGCGGAGAACCGCAGTTGCGGCAGAACTCGTCACGCGCATCGTTCTGCGAGTCGCAGTATTCGCATATCCAGTTTGACTGAGTATTTTTCTGACTTTCCTCAACATACTCGCGCACATCGTTTTTCAGATAGAACTTAGTTCCCGGCAGAACAGGTGCGCCGCAGTTCGGACAGCTTTTGTTATCTCCGCGTATACCTTTTGTATCGCAGTAGGGGCAGTCCCAGTAGCCCCATACATGGTCAGCCATTATATCACCTCTCTGAAAAATAGATCCCAATTTGGTTGTGTATTGAAAGAACAGCCATTTTGTATCATCAGCAATACACATCAAAATTTTGAAAAAAATATGTGGTTATCCCGCTGACACACCACAAAAAACAGCGGCTATACAGAATCTTTCCCCCGCCGCAGGCGGGGGAAAGATATGGGGCGCTCAATTATCCTTTTGTTCACCGCATTTTTAGTTGGTGTGCTAAAGGGATAGTCATAAAAAAACAACATATATTGCCTTTAGAAGTATAGCATACACATCTAGGTTTGTCAATGTTTGCTTCGGCTGTTTCACACCATATCATTTTCTGCATGTCACAAAGAAAAACTCCCCGCGCCCCGTCTTTTCCCCTTATAAAGAACAACAAACACAGCAAGTGCCGTGCCTGTTGTCGGTAAGGAAAAAATAATATGGTTATCCCCCTGACACACCACAAAAACAGCGGCTATACAGAACTTAATGTTCTTGGCGTATATCTTTCCCCCGCCGCAGGCGGAGGAAAGATAACCGCCAACCGTATTCAATTCCCGATATAACATCGTTAATTTTGGTTTATCAGCGGGATAATCACAAAGAAAAAAACTACCCGCGCCCCACCTTTCCCCTTATAAAGAACAACAGACACAGCAAGTGCCGTGCCTGTTGTCGGTAAGGAAAAAATAATAGTGGTATATCTGAAAAAGAAATTATCCGAGATCAGCCGTCACAGCGGGAGCTTTCTGCTGTGCGGGCGCTGACTGCTTTTCAGCGTCAGTCCCGTCCATAAGTTCGGGCACTGTATGCTCGCTGACAGATGTAACAGATGTGACCGTACACGATGTCTGCGCATTTGTGTCACAGGCATTCAGCTCCCCGCAGCCTGCAAACATCAGCATTGTCATTATCACTAAAACCGCTGTTGCCACGATCATTATAGTTCTTTCCATATCAAGTGCCCTCTTTCGCTTTTTTCATTCGGGAGACTTGCTTTGCGCTCACCCCTTGCTGTGTCTATATGATAACACATCACCGCCCGTCTTTCAACAGTCAATGTTCCCGCCCGATGTAGCAAAAACTGCACAATGATACAGCATTGTTGCTTTGTTTACAGATGCGCGTTGACTTGTAAATGATAATGTGCTATAATAAACTCGGCAAAAGGCGGCATACCTGAAAGCACCGCGCCGCCAATTTTTATCGTGTCATCCCGCTGACATACCACAAAAAACGTTTTTACAGGACCAAAGGCGGTCGGCGCATATCTTTCTCCCAACTCAGGCGCTCGCTCATCCTTTGGTTTACTGCATTTTAAGACGGTGTGCTAAAGGGATAGTCATAATTTTTGTGGTTATCCCGCTGACACACCACAAAAACAGCGGTTATACAGAACTTAAGGTTCTTGGCGTATATCTTTCCCCCGCCGCAGGCGGGAAAAAAATATACAACGCTCAATTATCCTTTGGTTTACTGCATTTTAAGACGGTGTGCTAAAGGGATAGTCATAATTTTTATTTAGGAGGATCAATAATAATGAAGATCTACTCAGTCAACGACCCGGAATTCAGTGAGTACGGCAAAGTTCTTGACGGCTATGACACCGCAGAACTTATCAGCGCTATGGACAGCATCGCACTGCCCGCCGACGGCGTGGCTTATGAGCCATGGATAGACAGTCTCGAAAAATGCGGCATTTTCAAAGCTCTTTCCGATAACGGCTTTGGCGGCATGCCTATACAGCTGGGCATGTGCTGGGGTCACAACAAGGCGCTGAACTGCCTTGAATACCACCGAAACAGCGAGATAAACATCGGCTCTGCCGATTTCATACTTCTGCTGGCAAAGCAGGAGAAGATCATCAGCGGCGTGCTGGATTCGGCTGATGTAAAGGCTTTCCGCGCACCTGCGGGGGCTGTTGTCGAAGTCTATGCCACCTCACTGCACTATGCACCCTGTCAGACATCTGATGACGGTTTCAGGGTGGCGATAGTCCTGCCGCGTGAGACAAACACCGACATCGAAAGACCTGCGCCCAAGAACCTGGAGGACAAGATGCTCTGGGCAAGGAACAAGTGGCTGCTGGCACATGAAGAGTCCGCAGAAGCAGGTCAGGGCGCTTACATCGGCATCAAGGGCGAGAACCTGACTGTATAAAGCACATCGTACATAATAAACAAGGCAGTACCGCATCACCTGCGATACTGCCATTTTTTGTATATCCGTCACCCGTTCATCGCCCTGCCGACCGTCTTTTCAGCAGACTTGACCTGTCTCGGCTCTGCCCCGCCATATCCCAGCCCCCCCATCACCCACATGCGCAAAAAATATACCACAGGTCTACTTGACAACCTTCGCACAGTGTGCTATAATGATGGCACAGCAAGGGAAAAATGCCTTTGCTTATCAAACTATCAGACGACGAAAGGGTGAAAACAATGTACGCTATTATGAACAGCGCTTTATCCGCATATAATTATGATACCAAGCAGTCAGGCTTTGCTCAGTATAAGAGTAAGGCACGGTTTTCATGCACACGGGATACAAAGTGCTTGTTCGTTTTTTCGCACCGCTGTGAAAAGGGATAGCGTCTGTTGTGACGATACCTACGAAAGAACAACACCGTCTGTGTGCAGTGTAAAACTGTCACAGGCGGTCTTTTTTTGCCGCGCCGCAATATTCTGTCAGGAAAGGTGGTAATAAAGTATGCTGGCAGCAAATCCGACAATAAACATGACAGCGACAGGCGCTAACATCAAAGCGCTGATACGCACAAGAGGTCTGAAAGTGGCAGAGGTCCAGAACATACTGGGCTTCAATACCCCTCAGGCTATTTTCAAGTGGATGAGGGGAGATGCTATGCCATCTATCGACAATATGGTGATACTGGCACATCTGCTTGATGTAACAATTGATGAAATAATCATCGTAAACTGAAACTCCCAAAACATTTCCTGCTCTGTCTGCCGCCTTATGTTCTGTAAGACCGCTGTCTGTGCGGCGTAAGGGCAGGATAAACACATTTTATATCATCAGCAATACATATCAAAATTGGGAGATAAAGGTATTTTGCAGTGGTGTGCTAAAGGGATAGTCATAATAAACATTATAATAAGGAGAAAATAAACACGAAAGGAAATGATGATAATGAGCAGAAAATTGGCAAGCATACAAAGAATATGGAAGATAGAACCGATAGAAGGCGCTGACAGGATAGAACTGGCTTATGTGCTGGGCTGGCAGTGTGTGGTAAACAAGGGACAGTTCAGACCGATGGACCTTGCTGTGTATTTTGAGATAGACAGCTTCCTGCCGATACGCCCCGAATTTGAATTCATGCGGGCAACAAGCTACAAAAATACAGAGCTGCTGGGCGAAGGCTTCCGCCTGAAAACACTGAGATTTCGCGGGCAGGTATCGCAGGGACTTCTCCTGCCGATACCCGAATTTCCCGAGATACCCGCCGATGCTGAGGCAGGCACAGATGTTTCGGAGATACTGGGCGTGCGCAAGTGGGAAGTCGAGGAAAGAGCTACAACAGGCGGCACAGTCATCGGTGAACTGCCGAGAACTGTCCCCCACACCGATGAAACGAGAGTCCAGGCTGAACCCGAGCTTATCGGCGAGTTTGCAGGGCTTGATTACTACATCAGCACCAAAATGGACGGCAGCTCCCATTCGATAGGCGCTGACGAGGAAGGCTTCCATGTCACGGGTCACAACTACGAGTACAAGGACGACGGCTCCAGCGATTTTTATGAGCTTGTCAAAGCACGCGGTTATAGGGAGAAGATAGAGGCGTTCAGGGCAAAAGAGGGTCTTGACTCCTTCATCGTTCAGGGGGAGTTCTGCGCACCGGGTATACAGCAGAACCGCCTGAAACTGAAAGCTCCCGAATGGTACGTTTTTACCGTAATAGAGAACGGCAAGCGCACAGGGCTCAACAGAATGCTGGAGATATGCAGTCAGCTGGGCTTCAACTCCGTGCCGATAGAAGAGACAGGCACTGACCTGCCGTCAAAATACCCGACAGTCGCGGATCTTCTCGAACGCGCTGACGGTAACTACCCAAACGGCGGAAAGAAAGAGGGCATCGTCATACGCCCCGTCATCCCCGTATACAGCAAAAAGCTTTGCACCTGGCTCAGCATGAAAGTGGTGAGCAACAAATATCTGCTAAAAAACGATGGCTGAATACAGCCGCAAAAGTCCCCGCATACGAACAACTGTTTGGTTGTGTATTGTTCCCCCGCCGAAGGCGGGGGAACAATACGAAAGAACAGCCATTTTGTATCATCAGCAATACACATCAAAATTGGGAGAAAAATAATTAATTTCATGTGAATTGAAGGCGAAATTGTTTCGGGCAGATGATTTGTTTGAAAATATTTACATATCAAAAAAGGTTCTGTTTACTAAAAGCAGTTGACATTTGTTTAAAAAAACTGTATAATTAAACAGGTGGAAATTAAAATCATTGTCCGTTATCTCCCTGCATAGCGCAGTACGGCGCATGAGGGGATGACCAAATTATTTTTGAGAGGGGATATATCCTATGAAGAAGAAGATCAACTGCAGAGTACTGTCCGCACTGTCTGCTGCAGCGATAGCTGTCACAGGCATGAGTTCTCTGCCAACATCAGTTCTCGAAGCATCTGCACTTTCAGGTCAGAATGCTAAGGGCATCGTGTCCCAGATGAGGATAGGCTGGAATCTCGGCAACACGCTCGAATGCAGCAACACCAATCTGCCTGTGACCGCAGCGCCCAAGAAGTTCGCAACTGCATGGGGTCAGCCTGAACCAAACGCAAACCAGTTCGAGGCTGTAAAGAAGGCAGGTTTCAACACTGTCCGTATACCTGTGACCTGGTACGAGCATCTCCAGTGGAACGACAGCACCAAGAAGTACCACGTTGAAGACAACTGGATGAACTATGTCAAGCAGACTGTTGACTATGCTATCGACCGCGACATGTTCGTTATACTGAACGTTCACCACGAGGACTTCATAAACGTTTCTCAGTTCAATGAGAACACCTATCAGACAGCAGAGCTGAAGCTGACAAGCATCTGGTCTGAGCTGGCTGAGGAATTTGCAAACTACGACCAGCACCTCATCTTTGAGGGCATGAACGAGCCTCGTCAGACAGGCAACTCCGCTGTAAGTGAGTGGGGCAACGGTTCTGGCGACAACGGCTATACATGGAACTATATCAACAGACTGAACGCCGCTTTCGTAAACACCGTTCGCGGTCAGGGTTCAAGCGCTAATAAAGAGCGTCTGCTGATGCTGCCGGGCTACTGCGCTTCCAATGACAGTACAGCTATCTCCAACATAGCTATACCGTCAAATGCAGGCAACGTTGCACTTTCCGTACACGCATACAGCCCTTACTTCTTCACAATGGCTACCGACTCCTACGCTAATCACACCTATCCGGGTTCTTCGGGCTGGGGTGCTGATTATTACAGCGAGCTGTACAACATGTTCAATTATCTCGGACAGCTCCAGGATCAGAAGGGCGTGCCGATAATCATTGGTGAGTTCTCTGCTTCTGACTTCAACAACACCGAATCCCGTGCAGCTTGGGCTACCGACTATCTGTCACTTGCCAAGTCAAAGGGTATCCCCTGCGTACTGTGGGATAACAACGTAACTGCTGAAAATGCAGGCAACAGCAAGGGCGAGGCTCACGGCTATCTGTACCGCAAGGGCTGCACATGGTATCCTAACTCTGAACCTGTTATCAAGGCTATGATGAAGGTTTACGGCATCAACTCCGAAACAGGCGAGTACACTGAGATAGTTGATCCCGCTTTCGACTGGAACAACGTAAATGTAGGTTCTGACTGGGTAGAGCTTTTCAAGAAGCCTAACGGCTCCACCATTGAAGCATGGAAGAACTTCACAGTATCGAACTGGAAGAACTATGTAAACAAGGACTACAAGTTCGTACTCGTTTATGAATCCGATCATGCACCCGAGCTGGTTCTCCAGGACGGCAGCTACGACACATGGAACCGTGTAGCTTCCAGCGATGACAGCGATACTCCTTACATAAAGGAATTCTATTATGATGACCTGACAAACGCTATCGCAAACAGCGGCAAGACCATGAACGACATGAACAGCCTCTACATCAGCGCTACCACGAGTTCGCTGACTGCTTACGGTCTGTATGCAGTTCCCGTTTCCTCTTCTTCTGTTGAAGCTCCCAAGAATCTCGGCGATGCAAACTGCGACGGCAAGATCACTATCGCTGACGTTATCGTTGTAAAGAGCTATCTCAGCAATAACAGCAGCGCTCTCACCGAAGCAGGCAAGCTGAATGCTGATGTTGACGGCAACGGCATATCCGAAAGCGATGCAGACATGATCCTGAAAATGGTAGTAGGTCTCGCTTGATCGGCAAGTGATACACAGATATTATCACTGAGTTTCCAAGACGGATAACAAAATAAAAACTTTGCCCCGAAGCACTTCAAAGCGCTTCGGGGCATTTTATTATCAGAAATTGTGCCAGTCGGTAAACCTGAGTTCTGCGTCAAGATCGTCATACGCACCGCAAAGTATCGCATTATCAAAGCCGTCAGAGCATTGAAAGCTGATGTCGGTGTCAAAAAAGCAGATATTTTCGGGAATGATGCTCCCGATAAATGCATCAAGGTCAAACATCGGATACAGCTCCCTGAGCGCCGCTTCAACGTCCGTTTTCACAATGCTCCCGTCATTTGCAGTGTCACGGTATTCCATGACCATTTTCATCAGCGCATCATGGTTCGGCTGATAGACAGCATTTTCAGGGTCATCAGGCATCGCCCCGCGAACAGTCAGCCCCTCGTTCTTCCAGAATTCCGAACCGCAGGCTTCCATATCCGCAAATACTTTCAGAAGAAAATTGTCATTGACCTGCTTGATATTCTTCTGTATCTTTTTTTCAACACCATTTATATACTCCGTCAGGAGATCTGCGATCTCATCATCGGTGCATGTCTCGGTGTCAAGCGCTTCCGAAACGAATTCCCAGCTTCTTATTTCGTCACTTTCTTCCTGAATTTCTATCTGTTCATCTTTATAATTGCCAATGTAGCCAAGATCAAATTCCCCCTCGACCTTGAAAAAGCCACCGTCAGCGAACACCTTTACCATGTCTGTTCCTCCTTATGACCTGTTTTACAGCAATTATATCACAATAACCGCACACTGTCAACATAAAAGCGCCGCGCACTCATCTCCAAAAAGATCCCCGCCTTGCACTGCACAAAGCGGGGAGCATTTTTACTTTACATAGTTTGAAAGACCATTGATGTTTGCAGACTTTATAGCGTTCGCGATAACGCCCGCAACTACCTTTGCACCTTCCTCGTTGAAGTGGGTCAGATCTTTGAAATCACCAAAGGTATAGCCCATGTGGTAGGAACGTGCTTTGTCGTAGCCCACTGAATTGTAGTGGTTCACCATAGCCGCATTAGCATCTACAAAAGGCACATTGTACTTTGCAGAAAGCTGTTTGAGCGCATCGGTGTAGTTGGTGTAGTTTGCAACGAACTTTCCGTTCGAGTAGGATTTTGCGCTGAGCGTGCAGGACATGAGTACGGGAGTAACGCCCTTAGCCTTGCAGTCGTTGATGAAGATGGTCATGTAGTATTCGTAAGAACCTGCTGTGGGATTGTTGACATTTCCGCATACAGGCGCGTATCTGTCTGCATTAGATGCGCCCGAATCGTTGATGGCGAACTGTATTATAACGAAGTCGCCTGCCTTCATCGAATCAACGATCCCCTGCCATCTGCCCTCATCATACGCCTTTTTGCTTGAACGTCCCGCCATTGACCTGTTGTCAACAGGCAGACCGCCGTCCAGATGATCTGCGAGGTAGTAGCCCCAGCCCTGTATAGGACCGCCGTTCTGCGACTGCTTGCTTGCATTGTAATACATCGTGGTCGAGTCGCCCAGCAGGAACACTGTCTTATCACTGCTGACAGGTCCGCCGCTCGAAGCGTTGGGGTCGTAAGTCTCAGCGATAGGCTCATCAGTCAGGTCGATAGTGATGTAGTCCAGGTTGGGACAGCCCTCATCGACTGCCGACACCAGCTTGATAGTGTTCTTGCCTGCTTTCAGCGGAAGAACGATGCCCATTTCGTTCCAGGTATCCCAGTTTGCTGTGCCCGTAAAGGACTGGAGCCAGTAAGTGTTCGTATCGCCGTTTACATAAACATAGCTCTTGCGGTCGGTAGCCGAACCGTTAGCGTATCTTATGTGTGTCATGTAATTGCCTGCTTTTGCCGCATTTACAGTGAATGTTATGCTGCTGCCCTTAACATTGTCGAGGTTCACAAAGCCCACATTCTGCGACGAGCCCATCGAAGCATCTGTCTTAGTGAAGCCGTCGTGGTTGGATTCCGCAAGACCCTGATCCCATGCCTGATCAACTGCAAAGTAATACTTTGCCCAAGGGTCAGTCGAACCTGCGATAACAGCCTCATCGGGCAGTTCAGCCAGACCTGCTGTGTACATCAGGATATACTGTGCATCAGCATCAGTCACCTGTCCATCGGGAACGCCCTGTTCAGCACCGCTGACATCTGCATTCAGCAAGCCCTGCTCTGTCAGAGGATAGTTTGCAGGCTGAGCGAGATACTGCGACACAGCCACAGCATCGGCAATATCAGCATCGCCGTCCATATCAGCATCGCCGAGCTTAGCGTATGCCACAGGCTCAGGCTCTGGTTCAGGCTCGGCAACAGGCCACTGCACTTCTTCCAGTACCCAGTGCTGGCAGGGATGACCGTTTACCTCCCACTGCTGAACATTTGCGCCCGAGTTTGTGTAAGCGCTTGTAACTTCTATCGCGCCCGCGTCACCCGAACAGCGTGATACCATAGTATAGCTTCCGTCGCTGTTCTTGAAAAATCTGAACCACTGAGCGCCTGTATTGGTATTGGTGTTCAGCGAGATGTTCGCGCCCGACTCCTTGCTTCCGTTTGTAACGTCCAGCAGGTAGGAGCTTCCGCCGCCCAGATAGGACCATATCTCGTAATAATTATAACCCTTGTGTTTCAGCCTCCAGACGTTCCAGTCGCCCATAATGTCGCCGCCCCACTGCTGAACGTTTGCACCTGCCTGTGCAGCGCCGTCCTTTACTTCGAGGTAAAGTCCGCTGTTGACGTTTTTGAAACGGTAAGCCTTTGAGGTGTCCATAGTCTCAGGCTCTTTTCCTATCTTTACCAGACCATTCATCAGCTCAGCCAGCTTCTGTGCGCCTTTCTTGCTCTGATGAAGGTCATCACCGCTCGCATAGTAAGCGCCCATGCCGTCATAACCGACAGAAACGCCGAAATTCTGCCATTCTGTGAACAGGTCAGCCACCTGAACGTTCTCAGAAGCGCCTATCTTGTCAAGGTCGCCGCCGAACCAGCGTCCGCCGAGAAGAGGATTTCTTTGCAGGTCACTTCTTCTGCCCTGCTGTTTTACGAGTATTACCTCCATGCCTTTTTTCTTTGCTTCCTGCACCATGTAGGTAACGCTCTCGATATATTTTTCCTCAGTGGTGTAATTCTTGTTCGTGTCATTTATGCCGATGGAGATTATATAGTAGTCTCCGCTTTTGCCGTAAGTCTTGATAGCATCGAACTGCCCCGCATTGATGAAGCCCTCAGCGAACTGTCCGCTGGCTGCCATATTTCTCACGATGTAGCCCGCACTCTTAACATAGTCGCCAAAGAACTGTCCCCAGCCATGCTGACTGCTGTCAGCCACATTATAATAGTTGGCTACCGTAGAGTCGCCGCATATCCATACAGTGGGATTTGTCTTGCCTGTGGTGTTCAGCTGGGTTATCTCCAGCGCACTCATAGTGAAAGCATAGCCCGATTTGCCCTCACACGCCATGATATTCAGCTGACCGTCCGTGACGGGTATCTGGAAAGTATCATAAGCGTTGTTGCCTGTCAGGTTTATCAGCTGGAGCATATTTTCCGCACGCACAGAAGTTCTGTTCGTGTTGCCCAGCGTGACCTTTACCTCATACAGACCGTTTGGCAGGTCAACGTTGAACGTGTTGCCAAGCCCTGTGTTCTTGAACTGCACCGCATCACTCAGCGCCCCCGAACCTGCCGCACTTACGTTTGCCATGTTGCCAGTCTGTGCGAAGCCGTAGCCCCTTGACGAATTGTAGCCATCAGATGCCGAAACACCTGTATAGCCGCTTGCCGTGCCGTTCCCGCCGAAGTCGAACTTCCAGTTTGCTGTGGCAGCTTCTGCTTTCAGCGTTGTTGTTTGAGCCGCGTTGCCCAGACCCGCGACACCCGACAAAGCAAGCACCGCAGAGGCAAGACCGCTCAGCAGTTTTTTCAGTTTCATTCTTATCCCTCCAAGTCGCAGCCATAGCGATCCGCCTTAAAATCCAAACAAGATCCGGTCACAAGATCCATATATCCGAGCTTTTGCGACCGGATTTTGTGAATTTAAATAGTTGGATCGCTATAAAAGTACCCTATAACTCCCTTTCAAGCCGTGCCGCACGATCCGATCGGGATACCCTTATTTAGCTAATTTAATTATATCACAGGCAATTAACAAAGTCAATAGACGCATTTGTAAATACTTGTAACAAATCAATGAAATTTTGCAAAAGCAAAACAAAAATTTATGCAAAACAGCATTCATGCCAATGCGCACCATTCAGCCCAAACGCGCTCACGCCCATCTCCGCAAAAAAACAGCCCGATAAACGGCATCACACCGCCCATCGGACTGTTTACTGCGCCCCCATCCCTTTCAGCGGCTAAACCGTATCGAGCCGCGAAAATGCCGTCAGATCTTATCTCACAAAGTCAGCTGTAAGTTGTTAAGCCCCAGCGAATTCACATAATTTGCCTCCTTTACCAGCTTCATCACCATTTTAAGACCAATATGCGCCACAGGGTCATCATCATGGTGAAGTTCCAGGTATTTCAGCGGGTCAAAGCTCTTGCAGTTGTCGCGTATACGCAGTATCGTCGCGCCGTTTTCCACAACTATGCGTATATCTATGCTGTGCGACTTGCCATCAGCAAAGCCGTAGTCGATTATGTTGTTTGAAAGCTCCTCTATCGCCAGCGCCAGCAGTGAACCTGTACGCTTAGGCAGACCTCTCTCCTGACAAAAATTCGCTGCCCGCTCCGACACCTTTACCACATCATCAGCGGAAGTGATCGAAAGGTCAAGGCAGTCACTGTCAGCCGCGCCGAAGTTTTCGGGCAGAAATGCAAACACCTTAGCACCAAAGCTGAACTTCTTCTGCTTTATGAACACGTAAATGCAAATTACCGCAAAAGTGAGCGTCTCACCTGTCACAAAGCCCAGCCACACGCCTTTAACGCCGATAAAGCGGCTTATCACGAAAGCCCCCAGTGCTGTCAGCGCAAAGTTCTGCATTACCGATATGCTCATGGTAAAGCCCACGCGATCAACGCCCTGATAGTAGTTTTTCAGCGTGGTGTTCAGTGCGCAGGGCACAAGGCTCAGCACAAACAATCTCAGTCCGAGTATCGCCATATCCACCGCAGACATATCCTGTATGAACAGCATTACCAGCGGCTTTGCCGCCAGTATTATCACAACAGTCACCGCCCCGCAGATGACAACAGCGTTTTTAAGCATTACTTTCACAAGCTCCATTATGGCGGGCTTGTCCTCATCAGCATAGAATATTGATGACAGCGTCAGCGCCACCGCCGCCACGCCGGAACTGAACGAATAGCATATGTTGCCCACCGTAGATATTACCGAGTACGCCGCCACCGCAGCGCTTCCTCCAAGACTTGTCAGCAGTTTGTTCAGCAGTAACGTCAGCAGTACCAGACTTACCTGATTTATCAGCGTAGGCACACCGTCTTTCATCAGCGCCGCGCAGGTCCTCAGCCTGACAAGTGCAGGCCTCAGCTTGAATATGCATTCTTTCTTGAAAAAATACACCACGCCTATCGTAAAAGCTATGTAATAACTCAGCGAACTTGCCAGCCCCATGCCGAAAGTGCCTTTTTTCACCACAAATACGTTGAGTATATCGAACAGCACATCGCCTATCGTCATGGCTATGACCGCCGCTACCAGCCGCGTCCTGCTTCCCGAGATCTGCATGTACGGCACCATTATCTGCGCCGCCATAAAAGCGGGCGCACCTATTATAAAGCCCCGCAGATAATCCCGCGTCAGCCCGAACACCACATTGTCTGGGGTATCCTGCCCCGCGCCCAGCAGTGTACACAGCGGGTCGGTAAAAATAAGCACCGCCGCCATGCCGACCACCGAGAACAGCACCGTCAGCACCACCGACACCGTGAAACATGCGTTTGTGCCCTCTTTGTCGCCCACGCCCATCGTCTTGCCGCACATTACCTGTATGCCTGCCGAAAGCATGCTTCCCACTGCCGCAAAGACCAGCAGTACAGGCGTTGAATACCCGTAGGCACTCATCGAGTCCAGCCCCAGGAAACGCCCTATCATAATGCTGTCTATCAGCATGCATAGCGTGACCGTCATCGCTGACAATATCTGTGTCAGCAGCATTTGTCTGAATAATTTCCTTATCAAATCACATCACCCTGTTTTTCGTTTCTTTATTAAAGACTCCCAATTTTGATGTTTATTGCTGATGATACAAAATGGCTGTTCTTTCGTATTGTTCCCCCGCCGCAGGCGGGTGAACAATACACAACCAAATTGGGATAAAAGTATTTACTGCGCCGAATGTCTTGAAATTCTTGTCGTCCAATATAAACGACAAAATGACTTTCCCGCAGACAGCCCGCAAAAAGCTGCCCGCAGTCAGTCATATTTTCTCCCCTGATATATTTTTTTATGTGATTATCCCCCTGACACACCACATTTTTGCAAGCAAACAGGGCAGATGTGGTAAATCGGCGTGCCACATAGCCCCGCCCCTACGTAAGGGCAGGGGGTTTTGGGGTTGGTCGCCCCTTGCCAAGAACGCTGAATTACGGCTATCAGATATTGGTGTGCTAAAGGGATAGTCATATTTTTTTATCTGTACACTATATGATGATCGTTTATGCCGTTGAGCCATTTCTTACATGTCTCACACCAGTATTCTTCCAAAAGACCGTTCTCTTTCCGATGCACCCTTTTCTCAGCATCTTTTCCACAGATATTGCATACCACGTATGCCTGCTTTTCATCACCGCAGCAGCCCGCGACTGCCTCCAGCGAATTATCGGAAAGTTCAATATCCTCGTCCGAGATAAGCTCCATCAGCTCGCCGATATTTGCACAGCCCCTTGCTTTTACCTGCTGTTCGGGCGAAAGATCTGTAATGTATTTTTCTATATCGAATGCAGACATATCCCACACCCCATTTCACGCAGCATATATCGTCACGCTAGATCGTCACGATCTTATGGCATGAAGGACACCATTTAGACTCATTATTGTTTCCGCCTAAAGCACCGCCCGCAGGCACGCCTGTCAGCTTTGTTTTACAATCAGGGCATACCGCATCGGTAACTTCCGTATTTCCATTTTCAAAGCATGAACCAACACCGCCCGACACCAGTTCCAGCGCATCTTCGGGCAGTTCCAGATCATTATCCGCAATATAGTCGTTCAGTTCTTCGATACTCTTGCATTTATTTGCGCCCTCACGATATTCTTCGGGAAGTTCACTGATGTACTTTTCAAATATCTCATTCATAATTCCGCCCCCTGTAATATGATCTCTGTGCATCCGATGCACTTTTATTCTTTGATCATATTATAGCGCATACTCCGCAACAAAAGTATAACAAAAAGCCGCTTTCGAGACATGTGATTATACACAAACTTTTCCCTGCCGAATTGTGATATTGTCCGATTATTTTACTTCTCCCAATTTTGATATGTGGTTATCCCGCTGACACACCACAAAAACAGCGGCTATACAGAACTTAAGGTTATTTGCGTATATCTTTCCCCAGCCGCAGGCGGGGGAAAAATATGAGGCGCTCAATTATCCTTTTGTTCACCGCATTTTTATTTGGTGTGCTAAAGGGATAGTCATATTTATTTATATCCCAATTTGGTTGTGTATTGTTCCCCCGCCGAAGGCGGGGGGAACAATACAAAAGAACAGCCATTTTGTATTGTGATTATCCCGCTGATACACCAAAATAAACGATGTTATATCGGGAACCAAATACAGTTGGCGGTTATCTTTCCCACGCCTGCGGCAGGTAAAGATAACATCAACTCAGTTTTTCCTCATTGATAAAGGTATTTTGCAGTGGTGTGCTAAAGGGATAACCATATTTTGAGATGTATTGCTGATGATACAAAACGGCTGCAATACACAACCAAATTGAGATCATTACTTCTTCCCTCCCAGCTCATGTTCTTCATAATACTTCATTTCAAGGAAAGCCCTCGTTTCCTCAGCAAAGCTGTACTGTGTCATATATTCGCCCGAATACTGCGAGATAGCATACGGGTCGCCGCTGAGGTATCTGTAATAATCACAGTCCAGCATCGCAGGGTCTACCCCGAAAGTCCCCGATGATTTTATCACCAGATCTTCTATCCCCACTTTCAGGAAAGAGAATATCAGATCGCCTATATACACCCTTATCTTGCTCTTTGTCGAATCATCAGCAGGGCTTTCAGGCTCAACGTTCCCTATCATCATATCCATACTGCACAGTGCCCCGCGGCGGTCTATCAGGTAAGCCAGCAGCTCCTTGCTCTTCTGCCGCTTGAACTTCACGGGCTTGCCGTTCACGAACACCTCAAAGCTGCCGAAACACTGCACTCTTATCGGTCGGTCGCTCATATCGGGTGTGCGGTAACGCCTGTGATTTATCGCGTCCTCTATCTTCTTTTGTGAGAACGGCTTCATCACATAGCCGCTCGCATGTATATCAAACGCCGCAGGCATGTACTCAGAATGCCCCGTCAGAAAAATTATATTACACAGCGGATACCTGCCGATTATCCTGTTTGCCAGCTCTATTCCGTTCATTTCGGGCATCTCCACATCTAAAAACGCTATCTCGATGGGCTTGTCAAGCTCTTCGATGACCTTCAGCGGGTCTGTATAAAATCTATGCTCGCCGTCAGGGTCTATTTTCTGAAGCATTTTTTCCAGCATGACAACTATGGAGCTTCTGTCGTCAACACCTATAATGTACATATCCTCACTCTCCCGAACCGCCTGTTTTCGGCAGTTTTATCGTCGCCGCCGAACCGTTTTCCGTTATTTCCAATTCCGGCGTACCTCCGCACTGTATCTCCAGCCGCCGCCTTGTATTTTCAAGCCCAACACTGTGATGCTCCTTCTGTGTAGTTGTCATCGAAGCTCCCGTCCCGTTGTCTGCAACGCTTATGACTATCATGCCGCCGCATTCTTCCGTGACTATCTTCACCATGCCGCTCCCATCAGCGGCAGGACTTTGAAACAGCGCACTTTAAGAGATCCTATCCTCTGAAACCTTTTTCTCAGGCATGACAGCTACCCCCTCCGCGAATGCCTGTTTTCGGCAGTTTTATCGTCGCCGTCGAACCGTTTTCCGTTATTTCCACTTCCAGCGTACCTCCGCACTGTATTTCCAGCCGCCGCCTTGTATTTTCAAGCCCGACACTGTGATGCTCCTTCTGCGTAGTTGTCATCGAAGCTCCCGTCCCATTGTCTGCAACGCTTATGACTATCATGCCGCCGCATTCTTCCGTGACTATCTTCACCATGCCGCTCCAATCAGCGGCAGGACTTTGAAACAGCGCACTTTAAAAGATCCTATCCTCTGAAACCTTTTCCTCAGGCATGACGGCTGCCACCTCCGCTAATGCCTGTTTTCGGCAGTTTTATCGTCGCCGCCGAACCGTTTTCCGTTATTTCCAATTCCAGCGTACCTCCGCACTGTATCTCAAGCCGCCGCCTTGTATTTTCAAGCCCGACACTGTGATGCTCCTTCTGCGTAGTTGTCATCGAAGCTCCCGTCCCGTTGTCTGCAACGCTTATGACTATCATGCCGCCGCATTCTTCCGTGACTATCTTCACCATGCCGCTCCCATCACGTCTTGAAAGCGCACCGTACTTTATAGCATTCTCAACTATCGGCTGTACCGTCAGCGGCGGGACTTTGAAATCACGCACTTTAAGGTCGTACACCACGATAAAATCCACATCGCGGCTCGCCTTTTCAAGTTTTATGAACTGCTCACAATGCTCCAGCTCAGCCTCGAAATCAATTGGCTCTTCCGAAGATATAGAGTTTATATTCGCCCTGAGATAATCCCCGAAAACGTCTATGCAGTCTGCCGCCGCCTCACTGTCCGTGTAGCACAGCGACTGTATCGTAGCCAGCGCATTGAAAATAAAATGCGGCTGCATCTGCACCACCAGCAGTTTCAGTCTTTGCCGCTCCAGCTCAATGCGGCTTTTGTAGAGACTCTCCTGCGTTTCACTGTAATTTATCGCCGCCAGGAAGAAATAGTATATCAGCAGTTCTATCGCCGTGACCTCTTCTGTCATGCCGCGCGCAAATCCTATATTCTCACCTATCGCCGACAGCACAGCCGTCACCGTCATAAACAGCGCCACAACGCCCTTGCGCCTGTCGCCCCGCTTTATTATTATCATCAGCGAATACATTCCCAGCATCACTATGTAAAAGCACAGCACCGCCACAGGCATATTCGCGAAAGCACCGCCGTTGAAGCTGTGATCCTCATCAAAATAATATATCAGCCGCGTATCAAAAATATCAGCAAATACAACAGCCGAACTTATCATATACGGCAGAGCCATCAGCCGCTTGTGCTTTATCGGCGCGACCAGATAAAGCTGTAACATGGCAGTCAGCGGGTAAAACCAGTAGACGAAAGCTGTTTTTATATATAGTATCCTGTGGTCAAGCATGTATGTGTCGCAAATATCTTCCAGCGCTTCCGCCACCGTCAGCCCCAGCACTATGCATATCGTCGCCCACATGTACTGTATGCCGTGTATCTTCATCCTGCGGTTGACTGTCAGCAGCATAGCCAGCGCCGCCAGCAGCATAAGTGTGATATAATTGTTTGTCAGGTAATCCATAGCAGTATATTTTCCGATAGCCAACACCTTCTCCGCAAGCGGTCATTTAAAACCCATTAATAACATTATAACACATTTTTCAAATCATTCGCAACAATTCAGAATAATTTCCCACAAAATCTTTCACAAAATTACATCAACTTTTTCGTTGACTTTCCACAATCCACCCCCAAACACCGCCCTCACGCACACTAAATCAGTTAACCAACACTCCAAAAAGCAGACCTCCTTGACATTCAGTCTGCTCCCCCCAGTCTCCCTGCCGATTTCTCTCCCCCAAAAAGCACCGCTCTTTCCGCACTCTTTATCAGTTCCCCAACACCCCCAAAGCCAACTGCCTGACACCCACGCTCCCCCTAGTCTCCCCACCGTTTTCCCGCCACCCCCAGTCTGCTCCCCAAAAAACAAAAAGCAGACTGCCCTACATTCAGTCTGCTTTCTTCACCTCATCGGCATTTTCAATTTCATCATCAAACAGCAGACCGCCTTGACATTCAGCCTGCTCCCCAGTCTCCCTGCCGATTTCTCTCCCCCAAAAAGCACCGCTCTCTCCGCACTCTTTATCAGTTCCCCAACCCCCCCAAAGCCAACTGCCTGACACCCACGCTCCCCTAGTCTCCCCACCGTTTTCCCGCCACCCGATCTGCTACCCCAAAAACAAAAAGC
>NZ_CACWPP010000083.1 GCF_902762735.1 uncultured Ruminococcus sp. | reverse complement strand
CACAGCGGCAAGTAGTTGTCGGCATATTAAAAGAATAAGTTTACAAGGCATTCAGAGAGTATCTGGATGCCTTGTTTTTCATCGTATAGTTTTCCCCATGATCACAACTGACAGCACAGACGGCGTTCTCCGTTCCGCTGTGGACCGATCACTCCAGCACATCTTTCTTCTTTTTCTGCTGATCTCGGCTCTGTACTTGCGGTTGATACTGCCGTAGATACGCTTCAATATCCCTCTGCGCCTGCATAAGCTCTTTGGACTTAGCGCTTGCTGTGGCGTGTTCTGCTTCCAGAGATCTACGTTTCTCGGTGAGCTGTTTTATTCTTCTGCCGAACACTTCATCTGTGGGAATACTGCCGCTTGGATACACTTCGAGTATCTTCTTTTTGTAGAAGTAGAAACTGTCGATCTCGTCACTATGAGCATCCTGATACTTTTTTCTGCTTGCGTCCGCTGAGAGACTGCCACTCCTCAAAGATCGGCTTGACTTTATTGTACTCCCTGAGCCATTTTCGATGTTCTTTCAAGTCCTCGATCTCATCTTTCAGACTGGAGATCTTACCGACAATGCTCGCCGCCTTTACAAATGCTGCCGTAGTTTCTGCTTTGACCTGCTCTGGCTCGATGCCATATTTCGCAATGATATTTTTTGCAATACTTGCGATCTTCATATTGCCACGGTCGATAGCATCACGGACAAACTTGTTTTCCTCTACCTTCGGAGTAATTTGTCTGACCTTGATCCTCGGCACATACATCATACCGCCGATATACTGAGCGATACGCTTTTTTATCGTTTCCGTTTCGTAGTAGCCGCCGAGTGTTCGGGCGCGTGTAAATCTCGCTCTTGGATTACGCTCTTTTTGCTCGGCAAGCATAAATTTCAGGTCAATTTTATGGTCGGGATCGTATTCTACAAGCACACCATTTTTAAGATGAGAGCGCAGGGAATCAGCCCCAGACACATTGCTGACAAGCTGAATGAGGACGGTATTCTGAATCCGACGGACTATCATTATTCCAGAATCGGAAAAGAGCCGACTATCGCAATGCGGCATTTATGGTCGGGTGCTACGGTCAAGAACATTTTGCAAGATCGCATCTACCTCGGACAGCTTGCGCAGCTCAGGCGGACTACTGTATCCCACAAAAATCACAAGGTCGTTTACAAGGACGAGTCTGATCGGGTGATCGTAGATAATAATCATGAGCCTATCATCACACAGGAGCTGTGGGACAGGGTGCGTGAGGTAGAAAACTCAGTCAGCAACGGCAAGCCGATGAAAACAGGCTATGTAGATCCGCTCTGCGGTCTGATGTTTTGTGCTGATCGCGGATTCAAGATGCAGGTGGCTACAACATGGCGCGGTATCAAGAAAACTCCTGAAGCTGTTCCTTACCGTTCCTATAACTGTACATCTTACAGATCGTTCGGCAAGAACGCCTGCGATAGTCACTACATCACCGAAAGGTGCATTGAAAAGCTGATCGTTGATAATATCCGCCTGATGGCAAGGCAGACGGCAGCTATCTGACGGTCGAGGGCGATGGAAACAACAACGGCGCAAACATCGCAGCATCAGAAAAATCGGGAACAGACGGTCAGCTCTTCAAATTCGTGAAGAACGCAGATGGCTCGTACACCATCGTGACGAAAACGACCGACGGTAAGAGTGCAGTCGGCATTACAGGAGGCTCGACCGAGCCGGGTGCGAATGCGATGCAGTGGGTGCGTGACAATACCGACGATCAGAAATGGGATCTGGAAATGACCGTGCCGCCGCTCAACGGCAAGCTCATCAAAGATCTGGTCGTGGAGGATCTTTCGACCTACCAGAGCTGGAGCATCGACGAGGATGCACAGATCGGCGACCTTGTATTCGGCGACCGTGATGTGACCTATACAGCGCTGCCGGATGCGCTTGTCGGTGCGGAAATGATCGTGACAGCGTGTGATGCCAAGAACAACACAGAGCAGCTCGCCACCTTCACAGCAGGTGCGGATATGAGCGTGTATGCAGCACTCGATACCCGCGTAACGACTGCTCCGGCGTGGCTCTCGGCATGGGAAAAGGCCGATCTGACTTTGACGAATAACAAGGACGTGGCGTTTACCGCATACCGTCTTGATGTCAAGGCGGGCGATACCGTGACCCTTGGCACAAACGGGCAGTCTGCCGGATGCGTGAATTATACGGTATTTGCTGTGCAGGACGACAGCACCCCAGCTCCGGTCAAGGGCGATGCGAATGATGACGGTCAGTTTGCAGTGATAGACATCGTGATGCTGCAAAAATGGCTGCTGAATGCCGGCGGTCTGACAAACTGGCAGAACGCTGATATGAATGAGGACGGTGTCATTGACGTATTTGATCTGGCGCTGATGAAGCGGGCATTGCTTGCGCAGGGGCACTAATACTCTTTTTTGACCGGACCAATGAGATCATTGCCGCTTTAACGTCCGCAGCTTGTCGTCAAACGACCTTGTCGGGCGCCAGGTAAGCCTGCGTTTTCTCTCGTTGTCTGTGCAAGATCCTGCTCAAAAGTCTGCACATTATTTTACCTAATATGATCCACAAGCGGCTCCACGGAAGTCCCTGACCAACTTCCAAGGAGCCGCTATTCATATGCTCACCAGCTATACTGATCCCTTATACACCGCAGACGGGTCTTGTGATGCTATGTGTCACAGAATGGCGGGTACTTATGCCGCTATCTTCTCGCTATCCGGTCGTGCTGCTTGTAATGATCCGCTTTGTCCCTGTACATTTTGGACTCTGCCTGCACGATCATGCTGTTAAAGCTCGGACTCGGATACCCAAATGACAATGCAAAGCCAACGGCTGGCACTACAAGAGAGATCCCATAGAGAATCTTGTGACAGAGCTTTAAGGAGAGAGACATATGCACTTTACAGGAACAGTTCACCGCGATCCCAATTGGGAGACATTTCCACTGTTACAGATAACGCAGGGCTGCACCCACAACAGGTGCAGATCCTGCACCATGTACCGTGATGTGACCTTCAAGTTGCAGCCTATGGAGTGGATAGAGCAAGACTTGCAGGAGATGGCGAGTATCACACCGAATGCGGCAGCCATAAGATGCTTGCGGACTTCGCTCGGCTCGGTGTCCGGCAGTGGGGATCCTCCCTCGGCATTTTCGGTCGGTCCTGTGAGATCTACCTCACCTGATTCCGTGACTTCAAGCATTGGAACAGACTCGGCAGCGGTGTCCTCGGCGGCGGTCGGCTCGTCACTTTCGGACTGCAATTCTTCCTGCATTTCGTCCGCATCAGTGTGAGCAAGTTCTTCCGCAAGCTCCTCGACTTGCCCCAGTTTGAACAGCTTTGCAAGGAGACCCTTTTCGGGCTTTTTGAATATTGACATTGTGTCTCCTTTCTGTATCTCGGTCGGCTGTGCCGACCTCTCAGGGGTCTTAGGGGAAATTTCTCCTGACAAGCCGTATACTACAGCTCCAGAACATCGTCGAGATCACTGAGGACTTGACAAACAATAAGAATAGTCAGTCGAGTATACACTTGACTGGCTTTCGCTTATGATATATTTTCACTTGATCCGGCGGAGCGGTCCAAGTACCGTCTGCGCTCCCAATGGGGTAGATCAAAAAACTCCGCAAGAGCGATCTTGGGGAGGTCTCGGTCGCTTCCGGGTCCTGATCCATATGGCGCACTTCCAGAATCATGTCCAGTGCGACAGCAGAGATGGAACAGCTCCCTTTTGACAAAAACACAGCCCGCCTTACAAGTTCCCCTGTAAGGCAGGCTGTGTTGTCGTTTTCAGCTGTACCGCCCGGTCAATGTTTCGTTATCTTTCGCTTACGTTGTTTCGCAAGGATGAGGCTACGACCTTCGGGTCATGAGAAGTTCTATCGCAAGCGAATTTTCATAGGAAATTCGGGCTAAAGCACTACCCTATAAGCCCATCCGCCGACGAGGTGACGACGTGGATGCCGATGGCACAAGATCCGGACCGATCTTGAGAGCCTGCTTGTAAGGATCGGGGCACGCATTAGGACCTGTCACTTGCTCCCATCCCACTAATGATCGTACCACACATCCCGAAGAATATACCAAGTATTATCCCAGAAAAACCAAAGAGGTATACTCCCGCATGGTAATACAGTCCGCCCGCCTCACAGCTACAGTGAGGCGGGCGTTTCGGATGTTAGTAGACCTCTTTGAAGAGAAACGTCTTGTACGCAAAGCCTGGATCCAGTCTCTTTCCGGTATACGTTTTGAGCAGGGTGAGCGTGTAGTCTCTGTTGAGCTTGTATACGCTGTGCTGATCGCTGTCATCCATCTGGAACAGAAGCTCTCCGAATTCGTTCAGATACGGCGTACCATAGGGGATACCTGCGACACTTTCGCCGTCCTGTTTGATAGCGCAGCCCCATTCGTCCTCCAGGTATTTGTATGCAAAGAACCATTCCTTCGTCCCGTCGCGGTCGACATCATATGCATAATATTCATTGAATTTGTATACCTCGTTCATATGCATCGCATCGCCGATCTCCTCCAGATACATGGACAGCGGGCAGTTCTGTCGATAGCCGTCGATCCATCCGCCGCCCTCGATCTCGAACCAGAAGCAGTCCTGACCGTAATAATAATAGTCCGTCACACGGAAGGGCGTGTTCAGCGGCAGCTCCCGCAGGGCCTTCGCATACGACTGATCCAAGACAGGGGTCTCATACACGGTCACGGTATCCGACCAGTAGGAATCGGTCAGGCCTTGATAGGTCCTGTCTGTTGGGGAGAAGTCGGCGGCATATCTCGTATCGAATGTTGGCACCGGCCATTGGCTGCCACATTCATGGCATGTCCAGCCTTCCTCCCCCATGCCTGTCGTATACTCCCAGTTACCACATTTTTCGCAATACAGATTTCCATAGACATCACAATTACAGTACATCTCGACGCTGTCGCCTCTCTTGCCGGGCAACCAACCAAGAGAAGTCATTGTACCCCTAGAAAATGCATATCCTGCGCATCCATCAGAGTCCGCATAATAAAGATACAGGACTCGCCCCGAAAAGCGAAGCTCATCTGGGACGGAGATATCATCGACATAAACAGCATGGCAGTTCTCGGTACGGTATACTACGTAATGACGATTCGATGCGGAGCCATAGATCTCAAAAAGCCACTCATCTGAGCCATCACCATCCAGATCGAGATGCGTAAATTGGTCAAACTCAGGCATATGATCTGGATATGTGTCGCTCCAGATCGGTTCGCACATCTTTAGATACTCCCCCAACGCACAATCGACATTCGCGCTGTAATAAGGGATCCACGCGTTTTCGTCTCCAATGTACAGCCAGATATTCTTATCTGCATCCAGGATGTACTTATCGGCATACAAGCGTGTACCCTTTTCTATCTTTTTTACGACCTTCGCCGACATTTCAGGCTTTTCCATCAAGTTCACATAGCCATTCAGCCCAACGGTCCTCACTTCATAGGCGGCATCTCTTGGGCTCGTCGATGTGGTCGTGGTCGTACTTGTCGTGGAGACTGTCGTCGTATAGGTCGTCGTGCTGGTCGTTGTGCTCGATGTGGTCGTTATGATCGGCGGCATTGTGGTGGTGGTCGTTGTTGTCGTCTTGAGGGGTGTCGTAGAAGTCGTCGTTGTCACAGTCGCAGAGGTCGTCGTGACCTGCGCTGTCGTGGTGTGGATCGGCTCGGTGTCATTTTCCTGATACTGTATGATATCTATTGGATCCGCCGTGACCCCGCAATAGGTGGAATACGCAAGGATGATGGAGGCATCGACAGCGTCTACTGAAGCATCTCTGTTCACATTCGCTGCAAGGAGCTGATCGGTGCTCAGGTCGCCGCTCCTTCCAACACCGATATCCGTAGAGTATACCAGGATCAGTGAAGCATCGTTTGCATTGATGAGAGAATCACCGCTCACATCGCCTAAGCTGTATTTGTCTGCCGCATCGGTCGTCTTAGGGGTAGTAGTGGCCGCGCGGGTAGTAGTGGTCGCGCGGGTAGTGGTGGTTGCGCGGGTGGTGGTCATCTCTAGCGGTGTTGTGAGCACATGATACTTCAGTCCACAGTTCTTTGCATATGTCTCTGCATAAGAACCCGGGTAAACCTCAAGCACTACGCTCTCATCACCACGGAACGCCGTAGCGCCGATCGAGATCACGCTCTCAGGGATGTCGATCGAGGCAAGGCTCATACAGTTATTCTCGATCTCGCTGATAAACGCCTGCAGCGTCTCAGCAGTGATATCCTTCACTACATAGAAGTCCTTCCTGCGCCTATGACAGGCTTCTCTCAGACCTTCGATCTCAAAGCGCTGCCATTTACGGATACGCTCGACCGGGATCTCTGCAGATCTGCTATTTTTGTCAGAGTGCTGTAAGCGTTCACGAAGCACTTCTGGCTCACAGTAAAGGTAGATGAACACATCATAAAGGTCGCCGTCGGCATCAGTAAATACCACATCATTCAAGAATGAATAGTGGCCGTCTGAGATAAAGCAGTCCGTTCTTGCTTTGAGCTGGTCAGCATATCTGATACGAAGCTCGTTCTTCTCCTCATCAGGAAGATCCAAGAACCTTCCCGATGCCATTCTGTTAAGCTCCGCACTGCCGTGTATCACACTGATCGAAAGCCCATCAAGCAGTGTCGTCTTGCCTGCACAGGGCAGACCATAGAGTGCATACTTCAATAAACATCCCTCCATTCCTATTAGTCGTTGTACCGAGCAGCACGGCAAAGATATCGTCTGATAACAGCTCTCACTTTCTCAGCAGTCGGCCGCCTACAAAGAACGCCGCATTGAGTAATGTTACTGCAATGGCCGCTGCGACCATACCCTTGCCACATGAATGATCATCTCGTCTTTTTCTATGGAATTATCACCCTCGAATCCCATTCTGATAACTCGATCACCATAACCGATGCCCCTTATTATCTCCCAAGCACGTGTAGCCATAGCACGATCGCTGCTATTTTTGATTTCATCAAGCTCACGAATGACAATATCGGGGATCACTACCATGTTGTACTCTTCACCAAGTTCATCGACAAGCTGAGGGTCCTTCAAAAGAGCAGATGTGTCAGGAACAGCGATCTTATCACCGCGGAGAAACTGCTCTGTCTGCCTCTCAGAATACTCGAATACAGCACAGTAGGCTTTCGCCCATTTCAGAATCGTCTTTTCACCCGCCAAGCCGCTCTCGGCTCTGGATAAAGTGGATCTGTTATCCACACGATACCCATCAATACCGCAGGATGACAAGAGCGCTCTCATTCTTTCGTAGTAAAACACATCCCCTTAGTAGTAAAACAAGCAGTACCCACGCCCCACAGTTCCCGATCCTCCGAACGACCAGCCAATTCCTTAGTAGTAATTTCCCCTCTATTTTACTACGATTCTACTACTAACGATGTCCGCAATATGCAAAAATACGCCGTAATTTGCGGAAATCGACCCGTTTCGTCACATACGAGGCACAGGGCATCTGCTCCGCAAATCGGGGCATATTACGGCGTTTTATCGCCTTGCAGAAAGGGAAAAGGAGGCTATGCGTATTATGTTCGTGTGCCACGGCAACAGACCGTTCGTTATTGCGTATCGTTCGGTCTTACGGCATGATTCGGCATATGATCGCAGGTAAAATCGGGTCTTACTACCAGATCACTACTAAAAAGCGGAGGAAGATCTTCGGTATGTATGACCGTTTTTTTCGGTTTCTGACCGGGTAAAAAAGAATAAATGAAGGGCTGCGATACCGTGTGGATCGTTCACATGGTGTTCGCAGCCCTTATTGTGTTTATACAAGTGTCTTATTCCATCGGCATCTTTTCGATCTTACAGATGTGCTTCTTGCTCTCCTTATCGTATGTGATACCCACAAGGATGATCTCACGCCCATAGCCTTTGAAGGATTCCGGATAGTGCTTTGCCTTGATCTGGTCAATAGCTGTCTGCACATCCTTATTCCATTTCAGTTCGATCAACAAGATCGGATACTCGGAATCGTACTTCGGAAGATAGGCTACATCGACATAGCCCTCACCGGAAGGAAGCTCCTCCCACTGCACATAGTGATCCCTGTAGGTGTAATAGGCGAGTTTGATCACGCTGCGGAGGCTATCTTCCTTATTATAATGCAGCGGCGATGTCTCCTCTCTGTGGATGCGCTCGATCTGTGCGGCGACAGCGGCTTCATCACCGTTGATGGTCGCTTCAAAAAGCGCATCACTCTCTTGCAAACGCTTCAAGGTAGCATCGTGATGCACCTCACGAATGGATCTTTGAAATTCCTGCCGAATCTCCTCGTTAGGGATATAAGCAGTTTTCTTCTCAGAATCATAAGCAAGATAGCCAAGATGGATCAACAGTGTCAGCACATCATCCTTTCCACGGAAAGTGGTAAGGTCGTTTGCAAAGCCTTTAGGGTCAACTGGTACCTCAATGCCTGCGATCAGTTCTGCTATCGTCTTTGTCAGTCCGTTATAGTCCTGACTGATGTATTCCATCAAGCCTTCAGCCGCAGAGGTTTCTGTCCAGTATGAATCGAAGTCTCCATTCCTTGCTGCCTTCATAACAGAATTCGGATTATAGACAGAACCGACATTTTTAAATGAATATCCATCGTACCAAATTTTCATCTGATCGAAGTCAACATCCTTATTCTCGCAGATATCTTTCACTTCTGATTCAGTGAATCCAACATATCCGGCAAACTCTCGTGGTTTTACCATTGTGTATTCATCAAAGTCAGAGATCACAGACTGTGAACCGTCTTTCTTTATGGGGAGAATGCCAGTCATGTAAGCAGCAGCAACGACTTGAGGTGTAAAATTCCCATTTTTGAACCATGATCTCAGAAGATCAAGATAAGCTTTCTGTGCGATAGGATCGTCCTTAGCCTCACGAATCAGTGCATCCCATTCATCAATAATGAAAATGAACGGCTTGCCGCCTGCTTGGTCGACACACATTTTCAAACATTCTTCCAAGGTCTTACCAGTGGGAAGATCATTGATGATCAATGACAATTCGTCTTTGATCGCCTTGATGATATTTCCGGGAACATCTCTCAGTGAGAGGCCCTCTCTTTGCGCTGTGGAAATGAAACTTGTGATATCAAGATAAATGACATTGTACTGATTCAGATGCACAGCGTAGGAATCACAGCCGGCGATCTTTTTGTCATCAAACAGTGCATGGGAATCACACGAGCAGTCATAGTAGGCACATAGCATCTGAGCAGCAAATGATTTCCCGAATCTGCGCGGTCTGCTGACGCAGATCAGTCTATCCGTTGTACCGATCCTCGCATTCAAGAGATCGATCAGCATGGTCTTGTCAACATAGTTAGAATTTACGATAAGCTGAAATCCCTGGTTTCCCGGATCGATATACTGACCGTGCCTGTTCTTTTCTGCCATATTCGATGCGCCCCTTTCCTCGATAGGATCTCTGCTTCCATTATACCATGAATAGGAGAAAATTGCAAGTTTTTTCGTGGCATCCAAGCAGACAAAAAGGCTGCGCAGATCATCTGTGGAAACTCCACAGAGCGATCGGCGCAGCCCTTATCGTGTTTATACGAGTGCTTTCAGAAATGCTAGCAAGCCGTCGGTCTTGTCTTTTATGACGGATCTCGGTCACCAAGCTCCAGATCACGGATGTGAGCCTCAGAAACGCCTGACATATGGGATGATCTGTAGACACTGATCACCGGCACACCCGACAGCACAGCTGTAGTTGGTCTTGTCCACCCAGTGCGCCAGCCAGATCGTGCACCACGACTTGATATCATCAGCAGTATGCGTGGTCAGAGAGGATACCGAGCCGTACAGACCGACAAAATAGTCTGCCGCCTCCACTCGTTCGAGAAAATGTCAATGAATTCCATACCGATGAAGAAATGTCTCTCCATTCGACAATTCCGGCAGTCATAAAGCAGGTGTTTCGCGAACCTACAAGAATTTCGACGGTTATGCACCGATCTTTGCCTACATCGGAACTGAGGGGTATCTCTGCAATGCGGAGCTTCGTGAAGGCAAGCAGCACTGCCAGTCTGGCACGCCGGAATTTCTTGCCGAAACCATCGCGTCCGCTAAGCAGATGACAAAAAAGCCGCTGCTGAGGAGATTTGGTAATGATGCCCATGCGCTGAACAAATTGGCTGGTCCTGCGGATGTGGATGACCTTGTTCTCATAGTCGATGCCGCTCTACTCCAAACAGTGCCAGATATCTTTCCTTGTATCATGAAAACAAAAGATCACCGATCACTATTTTTAGGGTACAGCACCGTGTCCAAAGAAACCGCTCCCCGACAACAGAATAAAAATGGTTGATTTTTGATCGGGAGTGTGCTATAATGGAATCGGGAGAAGATCGTGACCTGCTGCGGGATCATCCGCAGGTCAATCCTGTCGTCCTCATCAGCAGCAGCTATCACATCGCATGGGGCTCGCTCCTGTTTGAATCGGCGTTCATGAAGTCGGCATCTGAAAAACAGACACCGGAGATCCACGTCATTTCCAACTGCTCCTGCCAGCTCGAGAATCATATTTATCTCTGGAGTGAGATCCTGCGCTGGGAGACTGGTGGTATGCTGCAAATGATCGGCGATGACGATCTTGCGATGCAGTATTGTTTTGACTATGACAATGTGGAGAAGCCGGTGCTTTGATGGATACAAACAGTGAATAAAGGCTATAATACGATGTTCGATCAAAAAAAAGATCGATGATCATTCGGAATGTAGCTTGTTTTACAGTTCCATTTGCATTTGCAGCTTATGCTGCACATCGGCAGGATATTATCTATTGTGTACCACGCAAAGCTATGATATGATATAGTTACGGGAAGCACAGGAACACAAAGGCTCCGCGTGCTGCACAAAACACGTCTCATGCATTTCCATACGCCGCCTGCGGTGGCTATAAAAATCTGAATGTTAAGATCATTAAATGGAAATAGTATAAAACGATGGTTTTAGAGCTGCCCATATGTCAGTCATAATGGGACAAGTAACACACCCTAATATAGTAACAGGAGGAATACAATGAAAAAAGCAATGATCATGATGATAACAGCATCTGTACTTCTTATGACAGGGTGCAGTCATACCGCAGAAACGGAGTCATCAGGACCGGCAGCATCCACTGCTGCTGTAACAGTGGCCGAAACAACAGCATCAACAACAGCGGAAGGATCCGAGATCATAGAGGTCACAGCCGAAGTGGATGAGGATGCTTTTGATGCTGAATACTGGGAAGAGAACGAGAGACTGATACCTGTGACCTACCAGGGAGATCTTGAATATAACGGTACTGTTCTCAAAACGATGGCTGATGTATTTGCGGTCTCGGATGACGAGCCGAATGTAGGTTCGTCCGGCGATCAGTTTATCTGTGTCATTGAAAATGAGGATATCTGTGCCCGATTTATTGCCAATATGCCCGCTGCGGTGGCACAGGAGCTTTTTGAGCTTGATATTTTTGATGATAACTACAGGCAGAAGGAGCTTGATCTGGTAAAGGATCTGGAAATAGCAAGAGTGGATGATCTGAAGGACGGGATACCGGCACAGGATGAGCTTGACCATTACATCGGCAGCACAGTCAGCGAGCTTGAAAATGCAGGCTTTGAAATGAACGGCTGGTCGATCGTAGATACAGACGGAGAATTCACTTTTAGCAGAGACTACTATGAATACATCGTATCTTTCAATGAACCGCTTTCCGAGGAAACAGATTATTATGGATCCGGAGCGACAGACGGCCTTACCGTTAAAAGCATAACTTACTCTGCGCTTTCCTTCAACGCATTCAACACCGATGATCTGTTTGGAGAGTTCTCTGAGGAGTAAGCATTCTGTTATGACTGACTATGGTGTGTTGACACGAAAGTACCTGCCGCCAAGAATGATCATTATGATAACAAATAAGGACGATACCTAAGGCTCAAAGGTATCGTCCTATTTTTCTTTTCAGATGCCTATTCAGTTTTCTGCATATCGTATCGTGCGGTATGCTCCGCCGCTTTTATACTGAATACAGCACACCACAAGAGATATAATGGCCTGTCCTGGTGAAGAAAACGGTCCTATCAATAAAGGTATTTTGGATAAGCGGTCGAGCGACTTCAGATCATGCTTGGAATTCCGTACACTTTTAATTTCGCTTGGCAAAGCTGTCTCTCTGCATACCGTCCTTCTGTACCGCAATATTGCGCTGCGCACTCTGCTGCAGCTGGATCTGCTCCTCATACTGCTTCCGGGCTCTGCTCACATCTGCATACAGATTCTGTCCTCTTTCATGGGTCGCATGTCTGTAGAGCTCTCCGTTGCTTTTGCCATTGAGCATATTTTTGAACGGCTCGGAGTTTTCAAGCTGATCGACCATCATATTGAAGTCCTCCTCACTGATCCCGGTCAGCTTGCCTTTCTTCTGCAATGCACCGACCTGCAGAGCGGTGGCAATGACGGCATAATCCCTTGCGGCCTCATTCTTGTCCGGATACATACCGGTCTCATCACTATCATTCTCGAGTCTCGTCTGCACCTCCTTGCGCTTTTCGATCACGTCAAACTGAGTACCGGCCTTCTTCTCTGGCTGTTGCAGGTAGGTGCCGCCTTTGTAAAAGTCAAACAGCGCCTGATCGTCCTTTTCCTGCATCTGAGCGAGGGTCTCCTTGTTCTGGATACTGTCCATGAAGTTCTGGAAATTCGGATCATTCATGTAGGATCTCCTGTTGTCTGCGACGTACTTTTCTACGGGCGTTTTATCGAGGAGCTGCCGCTTCTGTTCCTGGCTGAGAGTCCCGTCCGAAAGGACAGACTGGCGCTCCTCCTCATAGAAGCCACGCAGGATCGCCTCTGCTGCCGTCTTCGCAAAGTCAGCTTTCTTCGCGTCAAAGTCTAACTCCGGCTGTGCCTGCTCGGCGGCCTCCATCTCCTTGAGCTCATCATTCTGGAGCTTGCGGTAGTATTCCAGCGGATCTTTGAGGTACTTTCTTGTCTCATCCACGGTCAGTGCATCGACCTTCTTGAAATACCCGGCCGCTTACGACAGTAGGCATAAAGAAGTTTTCAGACAAACATTGTAAGACAGGTACAGCAAGCTAAAAAATAACCGAAAGGGTGCTTACAATGATTGATATGATTTACAACCTCCGTGTGGGTGATATTCACGCCGCTGAGTTCTCTGACGAGTTCAACAAACTCTGTATCCCCTTTGAGGATTCGCTGAGTGAGGAGCAGATTGATGTATTCCACAAGATACTCGACTGTGTGAGCGAAACTTCCGCCGCCGAGATGAGAGCAGCATACAAGGTCGGCTTCAAGGACGGTGCGACTATGATGCAGGAGATTCATGACTGATACAATCACAGCATAAGGAAAGGGCTATGTCCTCCGTACCGTATACGGAAGGCATAGCCCTTTTTCATCGTTTTTTGCTGTATGTCCTATGCTTTTACTAATATGACCTTACTATCCTTTCATGCTCATTGTTCTG
>NZ_CACWPP010000082.1 GCF_902762735.1 uncultured Ruminococcus sp. | reverse complement strand
TTGGTTTTCTTTTCCAGCATCTTTTTCACCCCTCTTTATTATACCACACTTATTCAAAAAAGCCTACCCTTTCGGGTAGACTTTTGCGACAGACTGAGACTGATGTTTTTTACATCAGTCTTTTTTTGCTGAGAGAACTGTATAAACGCAGTTCTCTTTTATTTTATAATCAAAGTTTTACAATAAAAATCAACATAATGCTATCTGTATTGTGATTATCGTAAAACTCTTTGGTCGCCTATTGACAGATAAAACAGAATATGCTATATTTTAAAACAGTGTTGCGCAACATTGTTTCACAACAATGTTTCAAATCTTGGAGGTGCTTATGGCTAACAGAGTTGAAGGTGTTACTGAAAAGCTGCTTGAATGCGCCATGCAGGAATTTCTTGCAAACGGCTATAATGGGGCTTCAATGCGTACTATTGCCGAAAATGCCGGGACTACCCCCCGTTCCATATATACGAGATATGAGGATAAAGAGGGTCTGTTCTGTGCGCTTGTGGACGACCCTGCGGCTGAATTGATGGACTTTTTTGAGAGACATATGCAGGCTTACAGCCAGCGCCCTGTCGAGAAACAGCGTGAACTATTCCATGATGAGGATTTTGATCTTGAACATAAGGGATATATGCAAAGCATTATTGATCTCATGTATGACAGATTTGATGCCTTCAAATTGCTGATCTGCTGTGCTGAGGGCACTAAGTACGCCGATTTTATCGAAGATATTGCTGACCTTGATGAAAAATACACTCTGAAATATATCGAAGATACCGGAAACGATGTTATTTCATCGGGACGTGCGGGCACAAGGCTGATACATCTGCTTTGCAGTTCTTATATGTACGGATTTTTTGAGGTCATACGCCATGATATGACTAAAGACGAGGCGCAGAAGCATATATCCCAGCTTCAGGATTTCTTCACGCATGGCTGGGATAAGTTGTTCAATCCATAAGATAAGGGCAATACCTTTTGGTGTTGCCCTCAAAAATGCGTTTGAGTTAGCTTAAACAAACTTTATTTGAGAGAGGTGTTTGATTTGGAGAAGAAAGGATCGCCGTTCGGTATGATAATGCAGTATGCTGATACATATAAAAGCAAGTACGCCTGTTCGGTGGTATTTGCGGTCATTTCTGTGGTATGCGGAATGATACCGTACTTTGCTGTTGCTAAGATGGTCACGGTGATAATGTCAGACAGTGATAAGATGATGTCTTTTTATGTGAAGTGGTGCGCTGCCGCCGCCGCAGGATATGTCTGCAAAGGCATATTCAACGGAATTTCGACTAGCATTTCACATACTGCTACTTATCTGACCATGAAAGAGATAAGACTGAAGCTGATAGCTAAACTCATCAGAATGCCGATGGGTGCGATCACAAATTCGCCGTCGGGACACTACAAAGATGTGATAGTTGACCGTGTTGAGGGCATTGAAGTCCCGCTGGCGCACCTGCTGCCCGAGATGACCGCTAATGTGCTTGCGCCTGTGCTGATGCTGATCTGCCTGTTTATCCTTGACTGGAGACTGGCGCTCATTTCTCTTATAACCATACCTGTCGGCATGGCGGTGATGAGTACTACCATGAAAAGCTACGGTGAGAATTACGGCAAATCGGTGGAGATAGGCGGCAGAATGACCAACGCCATCGTTGAATATATGGGAGGCATCGAGGTCATCAAGGCGTTCAGTCAGAGCGAAAATTCCTATGAGAAGTACGAAAATGCAGTTAATGAAAATGCATCGTTCTTTTATGGCTGGATGAAGAGTGCGCAGTGGGCTATGTCGGCATATAACGCCATAACACCTTCGGTGCTTCTGACAGTTCTGCCTTTCGGTTTTCTTTTCTACTCTTCGGGAAGTCTCTCTGCTGCGGAGTTCATAACTATTGTGATCCTCTCGCTGGGACTTCTCGAACCGCTTATCGCGGCGATGAATTATACAGACAATATCGCCCGTGTAAGCACTGTTATGGGACAGATAAACGAAGTGCTTGAAAGCCCCGAGATAAACAGAACAGGAAAAGCGGCAAAAATAAACGGAAATACGATAGAATTCAGAAACGTCACTTTCAGTTATGACAACGAGAAAGACGCTCTCAAAAATATCAGTCTGACTATACCCGAAGGCAAAGTCTCAGCCCTAGTGGGGCATTCGGGAAGCGGTAAATCCACTGCTGCCAAGCTGATAGCTGGTTTCTGGGACGTTACTGACGGCACACTTTCCATCGGCGGTCAGAATGTAAGTGACATTCCCCTTGAAAAACAGACCGAACGCATAGCGTATGTTGAACAGAACAACTTCCTGTTTGATGAGACTGTCATGGAGAATATCCGCAAGGGCAAGGCAGACGCAACAGATGAAGAGGTTATAAACGCAGCTAAGTCGGCAGGCTGCGACGGCTTTATCAGGGGACTGGACAACGGCTATCAAACGGTGGTCGGCAGTGCGGGAGGTCATCTTTCGGGCGGCGAAAGACAGCGTATAGCTATCGCAAGGGCTATGCTTAAAGATGCACCCATCGTTATCCTTGATGAAGCCACAGCTTACATCGACCCTGAGAATGAAGCGGTCATTCAGAATGCTATCGCAAAGCTGGTTCGGGGAAAGACAGTCATAGTAATAGCACACAGGCTTTCCACCATAACCGATGCGGATAACATAATCGTCATGGATAACGGCACAGTTGCCGCACACGGCAGACATGATGAACTGCTTGAAAATTCACAGCTTTACCGCAGTATGTGGCAGGCACACACAGGCACAAAGGGAGGTGCTGAACAATGATAAGCGCATTCAAAAAGATATGGGATTTCGCAGGCAGTGAACAAAAGAATATCAAGAGATCCATTGTTCTCGCGCTTCTCAATTCTGTATTTTATGCACTGCAATTTGCGGCAGTATATGTTGTTATAAGGGCGCTGACAAGCGCAGACAGATCGAAGATAAATGCACTTTACGCTGCGGGCATCATGGTGCTTAGCATTGTCGGCAGGATCGTTTTGAATACTTACTCTCAGCTTCAGCGGGTGCATGCAGGCTATTTTATGGTAGCGAACAAGCGCATCTCGATAGGCAATAAGCTGCGTTCTGTCCCGATGGGATACTTCAACAAGAACAATCTGGGACAGATGACGGCGATAACCACCACGACCCTCACCGATGTTGAGAACACAGCGCCTGTTGTGCTTGTGACGGTGCTTGGCGGTTTTATCAACTCAGTCGTATTTGCGCTGTCGGTGCTTTTGTTTGATCGGAGAATAGGCATAATAGTGTTCATCGGTATGGCGGCGTTTATCTGGACTACCTCTTTGCAGGAGAAACACTCGCGCAAGGGCGCTCCCGAAAGACAGCGTGCGCAGGAAAAACTGGTGGAGAAAGTGCTTGAATCAGTGCAGGGCATAAGCGTCATAAAGAGCTTTCATCTGGGCGAAAAGACTGGCAGTGCAGTAAATGGTGCGATAGAGGACAGCTGTAATAAAAACCTTGCCATCGAAAAGCAGATGACTCCATATCAGATATTCCAGCAGATAGTACTTGATCTTTTTGCAGTGGTCATTATGATAGTAACTGTTGTGCTGTACAGAAACGGTTCAATGGAACTTGCGAATGCTGTGATGATGTTTGTGGCGGCGTTCATGGTGTTTGAGCAGATGAAAAGTGCTGGCATAAGTATTGCAACTCTGCGCATAGCAGAAAGCTCTATCGACAAGGCGAACGAGACAGATAATGTCCCTGTAATGGACGAGGGCGGCAGAGATATTGTTCCGCAGACACACGATATTGCCTTTGAGAATGTCACTTTTTCCTACGGCTCAAGAAAAATACTTGACGGTGTTTCCTTTGCTGTAAAGCAAAAGACCACAACTGCGATAGTCGGTCCTTCGGGTTCGGGCAAAACTACCATGTGCAGTCTTATCGCCCGTTTCTGGGACGTAAACGGCGGCAGGATAACCATAGGCGGAGCAGATGTGCGTGACTTCACCCTTGACAGCCTTATGAAGAATATCAGCATGGTTTTCCAGAATGTCTATCTTTTCAGCGATACGGTGGAGAACAACATAAAGTTCGGCTGTCCCGATGCTGCCCATGAACAGGTCGTTGAAGCGGCGAAAAAGGCTTGCTGTCACGATTTTATCATGCAGCTTCCGAACGGCTATGACACGGTGCTGGAAGAGGGCGGCGCTTCTCTTTCGGGCGGCGAAAGGCAGAGACTTTCCATCGCAAGGGCGATACTGAAAAATTCTCCCATCATTATCCTTGATGAAGCCACCGCCAACGTTGACCCCGAAAACGAGGACAGACTGCAAGCCGCCATCGAGGCGCTTATGAAAGACAAGACCATCATTATGATAGCCCACAGGCTGAAAACTGTTCGCAATGCGGATCAGATACTTGTGCTTGACGGCGGGCACATAGTCCAGAGCGGCACTCATGCCGAACTAGCGGCGCAGGACGGTATCTATTCGAGATTTATAACCCAGCGTCAGCAGGCAGAAAGCTGGCACATCACAGGACAGAATACATGATAAAGCGCATATTTTCAAGACTTTTGGTGCTTGCAGCGGTGCTTTTCGGCGTGACACTGCTGACATTCTTTTACACAAGTCTGTCGCCCGTTGATGCGGCACAGGCGCTGGCAGTGCGCAGGTTTGCACGTCCGACAGCTGAACAGGTCACACAGGTGCGGCATGAACTTGGTCTTGACCAGCCCCTCGCAAAGCAGTATATCGCTTGGCTTTCAAAGGCTGTCAGCGGCGATTTTGGAAATTCCTACAATACGGGTAAACCTATAATCGACGAGTTGTCTGCTTCCATGAGACCGACACTCAGACTTGCGGCGCTGGCACTGCTGTTCACGGCACTGCTGAGTATACCTCTTGGTGTATGGTCTGCATCAGGAAAAGGCGGGTTTGCAGACAAAAGCATCTATCTGTTCGGGATAGTATGTATGTCTGTGCCGAATTACTGGATAGGCTTCATGCTGATGCTTGCCTTTGCGGTGAACATACCGCTGTTTTCCATAATGGGCGCAGATGACCTGAAAGACTTCATACTCCCCGCACTTGCGGTGGCGATACCAACATCTGCCGCGAATATCAGGGTATTTCGTTCTTCGCTCCTTGACGGCTACAACAGCGATTTTGTGATGTATGCAAGGGCAAGGGGAATATCCGAGATAAAGATAGCGGGAATGGTCAGCAGGTATGCATTTCCGCCGCTGGTGACACTTTTAGGACAGAGTTTCGGCTTTACCATAGCGGGAAGTGCTATGATAGAATTTGTTTTTTCCATACAGGGCATCGGTTCGATGCTGGTAACTGCGCTTGGTTCAAGAGATACAGTTACCATCAACGCCTGCGTGCTTGTCATAGCGGTGATATTCGTGGCGGTAAATTTTCTTGCAGAGGTCATAAATGCAGTGCTTGACCCGAAAAGGCATACAAAGGAGCGTGCATATGATACATAAGATACTGCGAAAACCGCAGGCTGTCATAGGGCTTTTGATGATGCTGACAGTGTTTGCGGTCATGGTCTTTGCCCCTGCTTTTGCCCCAAATGACCCCGAAAAGATAAACATAATGCAGAAATTTGCAGAGCCGTCCGAAAAGTATCCGCTGGGGACTGATGACATGGGGCGCTGTATCGCCTCACGGCTGATATACGGTGCGAGAGTGTCGATGTCAGCGGCACTTCCGACGATTGCGGCAATAGCCGTGATAAGCGTTCTGCTTGCGACAGTGTGTGCATATATCGGCGGTATAGTTGACAGGCTGTTTGTGATAGTGTCCGATATTTTCATGGCTTTGCCGCCTTTTCTTGTGGCGATGACCCTTGTGGGACTTTTCGAGTCAAAGGCACTCAGCATAGTTATCTCTATCGCTGCGGCGATGTGGGTGTGGAACGCACAGGTGGTCAGGACTTATGTTATCCGCGAAAAGAACAAGCCGTATATCATCACCTGCCGCATGTCGGGCTGTTCGCAAATGCGTATCATCATGCGGCATATCATACCGAATATCTTTCCGCACCTGCTGGTCTTGTACAGCACGGGACTTTCTGGCGTTATCATTATGATCTCAGGCTATGCTTTTCTTGGGCTGGGATTTGAAACAGGAACGCCTGAGTGGGGCGCTATGCTGGTGGGCGCAAACAAACTGGTATTCAGCCACCCCGAACTTATCGTTTATCCGGGACTGTGCATACTTTTTGCGGCAGCAGGCTTCAATCTGTTCGGCGAAGCGTTAAGAGACATCTGCGACCCTAAGGAGAACTGATATGCTGAAAGTAAATGAACTTGAAATAACCGCAAGGTCAGCCAAAGAGCGGCTGGTAAAGGGGATCAGCTTTGAAGTCGGCAAAGGGGAAACGCTTGGGCTGATAGGCGAGAGCGGAAGCGGCAAGAGCCTTACCGTCAAAGCTGTCATGGGACTGCTGAACAGGCGTTTGTTTGCAGTAGACGGAAGTGTCTTATGGAAAAATGAGGAGATACTGAGCAAAAAAAGGAAGCTCCCGAAAGGCTGGCGCGGACAGCAGACCGCGATGATAATGCAAGCCCCCATGACAGCTTTCGCGCCCATGATGCGTCTGGGCAGGCAGATAGAAATGGGCTTTGAACTCAAAGGCAGAAATGCAAAACAGTCATTTTACGAACAGCTTGACAGCGCACTAAAAAGTGTAAATCTTAACGATATGAAGAAGATACTGAAAAGCTATCCCGATGAGCTTTCGGGCGGTATGCTCCAGCGTGTGATGATAGCAGTCACACTTATGAAAAAGCCCGAACTGCTCATCGCCGATGAATGTACCACCGCAGTCGATGCCGCCAGTGAATATATGATACTCAGACAGCTTGAACAACAGCGAAAGAACGGTATGTCAATGATAGTTATCACGCATGATTTCGGCGTTGCGGCAAGGCTTTGCGACAAAGTCGCCGTTATGAAGTCGGGGAGCATCATCGAGCAGGGCAAAACGCTCGATGTATTCACTTCACCGCAGACTGAGTACACCCGCGAACTTGCGGCGGCAAGTGTGCTGTTCAGGGAGGGCGTATGCTGAAAACGGAGAATGTAACGAAAAAATACGGTCAGCTGACTGCTGTTAACGGCGTTTCACTGGAAGTGGCAGATAATGCGGTCACAGTCATAGTAGGGGAGAGCGGCAGCGGAAAAAGCACTCTTGCAAGAATGCTCTCGCTCATAGAAAAGCCCGACTGCGGCAGGATACTGCTTGATGAGTGCGAGACAGACCGAAGATCCGCTAAAGCGGACAGAAGGCTGATACAGCTGGTCATGCAGGACGCGGCAAGCTCCCTTGACCCGCATCAGAGCGCACGTCAGGTAATTGACGAGCCGCTGAAACTGCTGATGAAAATGGATAAGCCACAGAGAGCAGATCGCATCGAAGAACTGTGTGATATGGTGCAGTTCCCGAAAGAGAAGCTGAAAAACAAAGTCACCGAACTTTCGGGAGGTCAGCAGAAAAGGCTCTGCATCGCCCGTGCCCTCTCAGCCGAACCGAAATATATCATATTTGACGAGGCTTTCAGCGGGCTTGATGTGACACTGCGCAGATGCATACTCACTATGCTGAAAAAAATTCGCGGGGAGCTTGAAACAGGATTTTTGATCATAACCCACGATCTTGATACAGCTATGTTCATGGCAGACAGGATATATGTCATGCGTTCGGGAAATATCATCGAAACGCTTGAACGTCCCAAAAGTTTTCTTGACTTTAATGAGGACTATTCAAAAGAGCTTGTCAGGGCAGCCGAATACAAGCGGCAAGCCCTGCAAATATAGAAAAGGAGTAAGTATTATGAAAAGAAAAACCTCAATGATAATGGCGCTGATAATGGCACTGACGATGTTTGCGGGCTGCGGCAGTTCATCGGACGACTCATCTCAGAAAACATCTGACAGTACTCAGACAGCACAGAGCGATACTTCCGATGAAAAGAATAACGATGGTGATAAGCCTGCCGAAAGTGATACAACTGCCGACGGCGGCAAGTCCGTTACCATCGCACAGAGCGCACCATTCTCAATGGGCTTCGGTCAGGGTGTGATGGTGTATGAAAACACCTACTACGCCAACAATTTTTATGAACCGCTGGTCAAATACAAGGACGGCGAATATGTTCCCTGCCTTGCAACAGAATGGAGCAGTTCGGATGACGGTCTTACCTACACATTCAAACTGCGCGAGGGTGTAAAGTTCAACGACGGAACTGACTTCAACGCGCAGGCGGTCAAGCTGTATTTTGACAACATGCGCCCGATCCTTGGGGCAAGCACCAACTACGGTCAGTTTGACACGCTGGTAACGGAAGTCACAGCAGATGACGACTACACTGTATCTTTCCACCTTTCACGCCCCTACTACAACGTGCTGAACGACCTTGCGATGGATATGCCCAGAGGTATCCTCGCACCCGCCGCTTTTAACGATGACGGTTCTGTAAACGAAGAATACCTCATGGACCATACACCAGGTACAGGTCCGTATATGTTTGAGAGCGCAAACGACACCGCCACCGAATACAAGTTCGTCAAGAACCCCAATTACTGGGGAGATGCCCCCGATGCTGACAGCTTCACCGTAAAGGTCATACCCGAATCAAAGGTAACTGCCATGAGAGCGGGCGAGGTGGACTTTATCATCGGTTCGGAAACGCTTGATGCGGCTTCTTATCTCGAACTTTCACAGGCTGACGGCATAAAGGGCGAAGTTTCCGACTTCAACTTTGTGACAGAGTTTATCGCACTCAATGACGAGGTAAAGGGTCTTGATGACATGAACGTTCGCAAAGCAATACAAATGGCGATCGACAAGGCTTCTGTTGCAGATAATATCTATTCGGGACTGCGCACACCTGCCGACTCGGTAATGCCCTCAAATATGCCTTTCTGCAAGTACGATACAAAAACTCCCGAATTTGACTTTGACGGCGCAGTTAAACTGCTGGAAGACAGCGGCTGGAAAGATTCGGACGGAAACGGCATTCGCGACAAGGACGGCACAGAACTTTCATACACCATCACTTACCCCGCAACGGGCGTATATGATGATGTGGTGCTTTACTATCAGCAGACAATGCAGGAACTCGGTATCGAGATAAAGACCGAACCGCTTGACCTGATGACATTCTTTGACAAGATATTCTTTCAGGTGGACTATGAGATGACTGCCTACATCAGCTATTGGTTCCCATATGACCCCTACACCTTTGTGGCAAACATGTACCCCTCCACTGACTACACTGCGGCAGACGGCATCTACTCCACCGACCCGCAGGTATCTAAGGCACTTGCAACCATGTCCGAAACAGAAGCTAAGGAACTTATCAAAGGTCTTTATACTTATGATGACAATGAGAAGATACAGGAGATATATACAAAAGCGCTGAACTCCGCCAACGAGAGCAGTGTTGTTATACCGCTCAATTACAGAAACGAGTATGTGGTATATAACAGTGATAAGATAGCTTCCTACACCTTCAACAGCATTCCCAACCATGTTGATGTGGCTGCAATAAAACTGAAATGAGTATTTACCGCTGAATAAAATTTAAGCCCTGAGAAACAGCTTATCAAGCATTTCTCAGGGCTGTTCTTTTCATATGTCCCGCTTTTTGCGTGGGAGAGGGGGAGGTGTTGACACGGTAATTCGCATTTATGAAATAACTATAAGATGCAGGTCTTGTAAAGTTTTGACGTTTGGAATATAATAAAACCGCTTTTTGAAGTAATGCTAAAACACCATGCATCATAAGTTTATATGACTATCCCTTTAGCACACCAACTAAAAATGCGGTAAACAAAAGGATAATTGAGCGCCCCATATTTTTCCCCCGCCTGCGGCGGGGGAAAAATACACAACCAAATTGGGATTATTCTTTTACCGCCCCCGATACCAGACCGCTGTAAATGTACTTCTGCAAGAACAGGAATATCAGCAGTGTGGGTATTATGCAGAGGATAATGCCCGAGAATACCACTTCCCACTGTATCTTGGTGGAACTGATGTACTTGTACAGAACTGTCGATACCACCAGCAGGCTTTCGTCCTGCATGTACAACTGTGGGGTGTAGAAGTCGTTGTAGATGCTGACGAATTTGATTATCAGCACCGTTGCGACAGCAGGTTTCAGGTTGGGCAGTATTATCGAGAAATATATCCTCGGATAGCTTGCACCGTCCATGATGCCGCTTTCGTCCAGCGATACGGGTATCTGGCTGAGGAACTGCATAAAAATGTATATCGAGATTATGTCAGTTCCCACATAGAGGATCATCGGGGCTGCCATTGTGTTGTAAAGCCCCATCTTGCTGATTATCTGGAAAACAGTGACCTGCATCGAGATGTTCGGCAAAAGTGTCGCCAGCAGGAAAGCGCCTTTTATCAGGCGGGTCATCTTGCTGTCAAAGCGCTGTATTATGAAAGCTGTCATCGTGCCTGTCAGTATTGTTCCCGCGCAGGAAACGACGATGATGATGAACGTGTTGAACAGTCCGCGCATCACCTTGCCCTCGAAGAATGCAGTCTTGAAATTGTCGAAAGCAAATGACTTCGGCAGTTCAAACACGCCTGAGTTTGCGAACTCCTTGCTGTCCTTAAAAGCGCCCAGCAGTATCACGACTATCGGTATCAGCACCATAAGACAGCCGCAGATGAGAACTGCATATGAAAGTATCTTAATGACTATCTGTGAGATGCAGACAGGCTTTTTCCGTGCTTCTCCGTTCATCATGCCGCCTCCTTTTTGGTGGACTTTGCAGGCTTGTCATCGCCCTCGCGGAAGAAGTACTTCTGTATCAGCGTTACCACGATGATAATTACCAGCAGTACCACCGCCATCGCGCAGGCAAGTCCCACCTGCTTTTTCTTGAATGCAGTTTCAATTGTCTTTATGACGAATGTTGAACTGCCGTAGTTTCCGCCCGTGATGATGTACGGTATCTCGAATACCGATATTGCGCCCTTGACCGCAAGTATCAGCTGTAACGAAACTATCGGCTTTATGCTTGGGAATACGATATAGCGGAATTGCTGGAATGGGTTTGCGCCGTCAAGGTCAGATGCCTCGTAAAGGTCGGGGCTGATGGACTGTATCGCGCCGATGTACATGATTATATCGAAGCCGATATATCTCCATATGGACACGAACACCAGACAGCAATTCACAAGAAATGTGTTTGCAGGGTCGAACCAGCGCACAGGTTCAGCGCCGAACAGCGCCAGCACACTGTTCAGTGTGCCCTCCTGCGTCAGCGGTGGATTGCCCTTTGTGAAAAAGCGCAGGAAGATTATGCTGACAGCCACGCCGTTCATAAGATACGGGAAGAACAGCACGCCCTTAAAAAAGCCTTTCGCCCTTATTTTCGAGCAGAGTATAGATGCCACCAGCAGTGCTGCTATCTGTTGTAAGAACGAACCTGCCAGATAGTACAGGCTGTTCTTGAAAGTTATGAAATAGTCGGGGTTTGTGAAAATGGTCTTGTAGTTTTCAAATCCCACGAATTTCGGGTCTGCCCCGAACTGGTCGCGTTCCTGAAAGCTGTATCCGACCATATTCACAGCAGGAACAAAGGTGAACAGCACCAGCAGCGCCAGCGGTATCAATAAAAATAAGATTGAAACGTACAGCTTCTGACCCTCATATGTCCTGAGCCATTGTCCGAAGCCGACATTTCTGCCGTTTTTGGTATTCATAGATAACTCCTTTGCAAAACAGCAGCGGACGGTCTGACCGTCCGCTGATTAAGGTGAAAATAGGAAAATAAGTGGAAATTTAACCCATGATCTCGTCTCTTGCGGCAGCCCACTTCTCGTTCTCGGCAGCGATTATCGCCTTGAACTCGTCATCGCCCTTGCCTGCAAATGCAGCCTCTGCCAGTTTTATTTTGAAGTTGTCGGTATCGCCGTTGTAAACGCCAACGCCCGACTTGGTGTCTATCTCGTTGAATTTGCCCACCAGTTCTTCAGGGGTGGCAGCCTTTTCAAAGAACTCTGCGTTCTCGAATTCTGAAAGGTTGTCAGGCAGTGCGGAGTCTTTCTTTGCGGGTATCATGCCCTCTTTCTCAGCGAAGCCCGACTCGCCCACGAACCACTCGACATACTTCTTTGCAAGTTCCTTGTTGTCAGCGTGCTTGCTTACGCCAACGCAGTAATCGGGAGCGGTCTCGGCGTGCTGCTTGCCGTCGGCGGCGGTTATCGGTACAGGCATGTAGCCGATGTCATCGGGGTTCTCAGCCTGTTCACGGAACTGTGCTATCGCCCAAGACCCCATCATCATAGTGCCTATCTTGCCCTCGCCCATCCAGACTTTTGAGGACTCCCATTCGGTGGTCATGTGGTCTTCTTCTATTACCGAAGGTGTGGAGAACAGGTCGAACATCAGCTTGTAAACAGGGTAGTAACCGCCGTCCTCAGCGAAGAGGTCGAGCTTGTCGGTAAGCAGTTTGTTTTCGTACTCAGGGTCGCCTGTTGCGGAAAGCACAAGGCTCTGCCACTGGGTGATAGTCCAGCTTGCATCGGCGTACTGTGTGTAGTAGGGGATAGCATCTGTCTTGTCAGCGATAAGCTGCAAGTCAGCCAGAAATTCGTCGGGTGTCTTTGGCAAAGAAGTTATGCCTGCATCGCTCCAGACTTTCTTGTTATAAAGCACACCGACAGCGTTGCCGCCATAAGCTATGCCGTACACGTTCTTGTCAGCGTCCATTTTTCTGTCTGCCCAGCGGTAGACAGCGCTCATCTCATCGTAAGTTCCGAGAGGTTCAAAGAAATTGCCCAAGTCTTTCAGCTCAACATCATCGGGAATCATAAGCACGTCGCCGTAATCATCTGTACCCATTCTTGTAGCTATCGTGCCTGTGTAATCCTGATATGCCACATACTGCACATCGCAGTTGTTAGCCTCCTCGAAAGCCTTAGTCATTTCATCGAGACTGCCATCATCTACGCGGTCGGTGCGGTGTGTCAGCACCTCCAGCACTGCCTTGCCGCTGTCGGTTTTTTCGGCGGACTTGCTGCTGCTGCCCTCGCTGCTGTTACTGCATCCCGAAAATGCAGCTGCCGTACCCATCGAAACAACGCATGCCAGCATCGCGGAAATTATCCTCTTCTTGTTCATAGTGTTATCCTCCATTTTATGCTGATTAAATTTAATCTCTTTAAAAGATTTAATTACCTTGTAACAAAGTATATCACCATGCTGAAAATTAGTCAATACTCAGAATAAAATTATTCCTTTGAAGAGTTAAATTTTGTTGCAAAAGATAATTAATCACTATAATCATTGTGCAAATCTCACAAACCATGTATTCGTTTACAGTCAATTTATCCAAATAAAGACAAAAAAAGAGCATCGGCACAGCGATGCTCTTTCTATATGATAAGATTTAAATTTTTATGACTATCCTTTTAGCACACCACTGCAAAATACCTTTATCAATGAGGAAAAACTGAGTTGATGTTATCTTTCCCCCGCCGCAGGCGGATCTTTCCCCCGCCGCAGGCGGGGGAAAGATAACCGCCAACTGTATTTGGTTCCCGATATAACATCGTTTATTTTGGTGTATCAGCGGGATAATCACATTAAATTTTTCTCGCGCTGTCTTTAATGATAAGCTCGCCGCTTATCTTGACATTTATCTTGTCGCTGTCAGGAAATTCTATCCTGTTGAGCAGTATCCTCACCGTTTCGGCTGCCATCTTCACAGAATTGACATTGATCGTCGTTATTGAGGGCTTTGAGATCTCTGAGATCAGATAGTTGTCATATCCCACCACCGATATATCCTCAGGCACTCGCAGCCCCCGCTCTTCCAGCTGGCGAATGGTGTGGAAAGCGGCTTCGTCACAGTTGCAGACAAATGCAGTCGGCAGTTCGTCAGGGAAAGCGATCTTTATGAAACTGCGGCAGTCACGGTCATCGAGTGTCCAGTCGCTGCGCACTTCGAGTGAGTTGTCTATCATGGCTTTCATGTAGCCCATGTATCTGTCGAAAATGCTGCTGGTCGCCTTGACAGTGCCGATATAGCCTATTTTTCTGTGTCCAAGTTCACAGAGATAGGAAGTAAGTTCATACCCGCCGCCGTAGCCGTCAGTTGTCACCGAATCGAGTTCAAGTCCGTGGATATAGTAGTCCAGCAGCACCAGATTGGGCATATTTCGCACCAGTTCAGCCGCATATTCACGGCTCAGCTGACCCAGTGACACCACCGAAGATGCAGTGCCGTCCATGACTATCTTCGGCATCGCCAGCTTGTCCTCGTCCTCCTGCGAGATCTGTTCTATCAGGCAGTAATACCCCTCCGCACTGAACTGCTTGACAAGATCGTTGTATAGCGCCCAGTAGAATGAACCGTTGGGGTTCATAAATCTTTCGGGTATGACCACGCCGACGATGTGGTTGTTCTTTATATTCGCCGCCCTTGATGAGACATAGCCCATCTCTTCGGCAGCCGCTTTTATTTTCCTGCGAAGTTCGTCACTTACACCTTTTTTATCTGTCAGAGCCTTTGAAACGGTCACGATACTGGTGTCGCAAGCCTTTGCAATATCCCCGAGTGTTACGCCTTTAGCCGTAGCTATCACCTCTGATGAATTATTCGTCAGCTGACCCGCCGCGTTTTCCTCAAACTGCGGTACAGCTTATCATTTCATTCCCGCTCCGTCAATATCAGCGATACACATCAAGATCGGGAGTTATTTTAATCTCCCAATTTTGAAGTGTATTGCTGATGATATAGAATGGCTTTTTTTCGTATTGTTTCCCCCGCCGAAGGCGGGGAAAACAATACACAACCAAATTGGGATATTTTAATTATAACATGTTGAACAAAAATAGTCAATATTCAGATCCGAATAAGTATGGTCAAAGCATAGTTTCGGCAGAAAAATGCATAAAAAAGCGGCTCTTTGCAGAACCGCTTTGATATGGTCATTTTGGATAGCAGCAGCATACCGAGTATACTGTGGTGGTGTTTTGCATGCAGCCCACATGTATACGGTCGAGGTAACTGCTGAAATTGCTTGTGCCAAAAGCATTCACGCAGTCGTTGTAAGAGAATTTGGCATAGCTGTGACCGTTCGCACTGCCGAATTCATAAGCCTGTACCTTAGCCCAGCTGCCGCCGCCGCTCCAGCTTTGCAGGATAAGCTCTATCTGCTTTGGGGCGCTGTTGGTGTATTCAACGTAGAAGTAGCCGTTTTTCCTGAAGTTTGCCGCATCAAATGTGCCGCCGTTCTTAGCGGTCGTGACAGATACGGGCTGACCCCATGCACCTGCCGAGTTCTTTCCCCAGAAAAGCGATATATAAGGGTCGCTCTTGCTTGATGAACCGCTGCTTGATGACGAACTGCTTGACGAAGAGTTCCCCGATGACGAACTGCTTGATGAAGATTTCCCCGATGACGAACTTCCGCTTGACGAAGAACTGCCGCCCGTGAATACCGAGCATTTCTTAGATGTCTTTTTTATGCCGTAAGTGCCGTTTATCAGGGTGTTGCCCCAAGATGTAAGGGAAGTGCCCGCCCAGTCATTAGCAATATCAAGGTATGAAAGGTCAGAGCTGTTGCCTTTCCACGACCAGCCCAGGTAGCCTACATTTTTCTGCGTGCAGTAGCTCATTATCGTTGCTTCATCAACATCGCCGTTTGTGTGCTGACCTCCGAATTCGCCGATCACGACAGGCACGCCTATACCGAGCGCATTGTCGATATTCTTTTTGACAGTGCTTGGATCGCCTCCCGCATATTCGTACATGTGTATGGAGAAAACAGTGTTTTTCTGCGAGTCTGCATTGAATACGGACTTGCCGTAGTCCTTGATGGAGTCGGGGTACTGTCCCCAGCCTGCGCAATCGACCATTATCATATTGTTGATGCCGGCTTTTCTGATGCTCTTCACGGCAGATCTGTTGCCCTCAGCCCATGAACTGCCGTCCCAGCTGCCGTACCACTCGTTGGCTATGTTGAGTATGACATATTTCTCGTTGCCCTGAAGTACGCTCTTGTTTGCTGTCCAGTAATCCACAGCCGCCTTGAGGTCTGATGTGCTGTCACTGCCTGTGGCATCGTGAACTTCCAGTATGCACACAAGGTCGTTCTTCCTGCATTCGTTAACTATGCTTGTTAGGGTGTTTTTTGTGGTTCTCGACCACTTTTTGCCGTCAGCAACAACTACTCTGACGGTGTTTGCGCCGTTGTTTGCCGCACCCTTTATAGAAGTGGCAGTGCGTGAGTTGTACCATGCGTGTGCGATATTAACGCCGCGCATAACGAAGTCATTTCCGTTGGCATCTTTTATGCTCGTGCCGCTGACATAAAAACCTTTTGATGCCGCATCTGCGGGTACTGCGGGCATTGATAATGCAAGAAGCGCCGCTGACAGCATTACTGCCGCTGTGCGCTTTACAGCCCTGAAATTCATCTGCATATTGACCATTGTTTTCGCTTCCTTTCGGTTTTGTAGATATATCGCTTACTGTTTACTGAAACGTTCCATTAAATTTAATCTATCATATGATTAAATTTAAGTCAAGAGTATTTTTGAGTGTAAACGTATTCACATCCGAAATTTTGTAGGCATAAACAAATCACAGCATGATAATTTGTAAGTTGATACAAAGATTTTCAAAAATGCGACTATCTTGCACAGGCAGTTCAATGCACAATGACAGATGCGTTATAGCAATCCAACTTTTTAAATTCACAAAATCCAGTCGCAAAAGCTGGGATTTATGGGTTTTGTGACTGGATTTTGTCTGAATTTTAAGGCGGATTG
>NZ_CACWPP010000081.1 GCF_902762735.1 uncultured Ruminococcus sp. | reverse complement strand
GCATATCATCGGACTGCCTGCACTCTGCCCGAAACTGCCGCGCATAGCCTGTTTTTCAACATTTTCTTGATGTGAGTGTTGATGGATCGGGGGAGTTTTGTGGGGCTGTCATGCGCCCGATATTGTGAATTTCCGAATGCGCCGATCTTTCAACATTTTTCAGCCGCAAATGTTGATAATTCGGGGCGTTTTGGGAAGTTATGCGCCCGCATATCATCGGACTGCCTGCACTCTGCCCGAAACTGCCGCGCATAGCCTGTTTTTCAACATTTATGCGGTGTGAGTGTTGATGGATCGGGGCATTTTCGTGCGTTCAGACAAGACCTTTCAGCCACAGTGCGAAACGCTTGCGCAAGCCGCATTTTTTTGCGGCTGTCTGCGCTTCTTTGTGGAATTTTGCCGCGCATTTTGCTGACTCTTCGTCTGCGGCGCGGTTGGAAAAGCGCATGCGCTCGAATGCCCGCTCCGAGCGCTCGAAACGGGTGCGCAGGAGACCGTCAAGCTGTGATGCGGCTTCTTCGGGGGGGAGGTTTTCGCTGATGCAAAGCGCCGCTGAAAGAAGTTCTCTGCCCTGAAAATGCGAGGCTGTCACAGCTTTGCCGAAGTCCTTTGAAGAGCGCTTTCGCCATCTCACAAAAGCCCTTGCACGACCCGCAAAGACAAGAAGAATGACCGCGCCCGCAGGCAGTAAAGCCCATGTCGGTGAGGGCTTTTTCGCCTTATCGGGGGTACGTATCTCTGCCGCTGTGCGGGGCGGCGCGGCGGCGTAGATGTACTGTTCTGCGCTGTCACTGAATGTGCTTTCGCTGTCAGGTGATGCACCTTCGGGCAGCAGGGGAGATGCGCCCGCATATTCGGGCTTGCTCTCAAAAACTGCCCAGCCTGCGCCGTCTATGTAGACTTCCACCCAGCTTCTCTGTTCGCCCTCCGAAAGGTCAGCCCTGCCGCTTGCAGGCATCGCGCCAAAGTAAACGCCGCGCACTTCACGCGCCGCCAGACCGCAGCTTCGCGCCAGTTTAACGGTAAGGGGTGAACGCTCGCTCTCATCGGTGACTTTCGCGTTTATGCCCGACTTCACAGCCGCCAGCTTGCGGTCAAGGGGCAGAGTGCCGTCAATGCCGAATTTTTCTTCCATTTCGCGCTGTTCGTCAGCGGTCAGCTTGCCGTAGGCTGAGTAGACATACTCTCTGTAAAGCCCCTCACAGTCCAGATATTTGCCGCTTTTCAGCTTTGTGATGAGCAGAAAGACGTTCTCACCGAACTGTCGGCAGACCTGTGTTCTGCCGCTGTCAGCCGCGCAGATGTTTGCGGGCTGATAACCCTTGGGTGCGGTCACATCGTCAAGGGGGAGTTCTTCGCCTGCCGCTTCGATAAGCAGACCCGACTGCATGTTCGGGTCGAAGCCCTGTTCTTTAAGTGCTAAGAATATGGCAGAAGCACGCGCGTATTCGCTTTTTGTCAGGTCGGCGCGCTCATATTCTTCTGCCAGATAAAGGGGCAGACCGCCCGATGCGGTGACTTCGCCTTTCGGGGGAGTTTCGGGGAAAGCAAGCAGTGATGCGGGTGCTGTCAGCAGAGCGGTCAGTGCCGTTAAAAGCAAGGCTTTTCCACCCTTTTCGCCAAAGCACAACGCACCGACCGTCAGCCCGATGAGTGTACACAGCGCCCATGCGGGAACGTCCATGAAAAATTCTGCCGCCGCCGCGCACAATGCCGCTGTAAGGCAGAAGCCCCTCGCGCCGAAAGCCGCATACACCGCACATGCCGCCCCGCAGAATGCAAGCAGGACAAGCCACGCGCTGTCTGCCGCGCCCGTAACGGGGGCATAGAGAGTCTGCGCCCTGACCGCTGTGCGGTAGGCAAATTCATCGGCGCAGAGGGCGCATTCTGCCATAAATTCGCCGCGAAAGACCACTGCCGCCGCCACTGCGCAGACAGCAGGTGCAAGTCCCCAAAGCCGCCCGAATTTGTTAGATGCCGCCGCCGTGAGGGTACACAAAAGCAGGGCTGACGCACCCGCAGTCACCACCGACAGCATATAGACCAAAAGCCCCGCCGCGACTGCGAATATCAGTGCGGCAGGAAAGTCACGCCTGTTTTTCATGGTTTCTCCTGTAAGTTCGGTTTTGAGTGATCCTGCCCTGTGAGATGCCGAAAAAACGCTTATTGCAGTATCGTCACGCGGTCGTCTTCAAAGGCAGTATTGCGGGTGAATGCAAGCACCTGCACATCATCGGGCAGGCGGGTCATCAGTGTGGGCAGTACGCTGTGACCCTCGCAGGAATAAAGCGGGAAGTGCAGTACCTCTTGCAGGACGCTCTCGCTGTCTGCGCGGTCGGTCAGCTGAACATCATTTTCGCCGCAGGGCAGTGCCAGCCCGTAAGGAACGCCGCGCTCTTCGAGAAATGCCGCCAGCGCACAGAGTTTTTCTGCCGCATCTGCCGCGCCGCCAGCCAGCCCGTAGTCACCGAAAAGCCATATATCCCCCGCATTTTCGGGCGAGTAGATGTTCACATACGGTTTGCCGAAGCGGTGGGTCAGCTTGTAGTTCAGCCGCCGCAGAGGTTCGCCGCCTGTCAGTTCGCGTGCGCCGTCGAGTTCCTCTTCGCCCGATGACGGGTCGAAAAGGGCGCTGACATCGGTGTTTTCGGGCATTATGGTGATATATCCGTCCGCATGGCAGACCACTGTGCGCCGCGTAAGACCCAGCAGGTCAAAGCGCGAAAACTGCACGAAACGAATGAACAGCCCGCCGCAGTCAGCCTGCGCGGGGAGGGTGAAACTGCGTGTTTTGCCGATCTTCACATCAAAAGCATCGCGTTTGCCTGTGACGATGTTCTCGCACAGCACCCGACCTTTCAGATGTTTTCTGCCGCCGAAAGTCAGCACGGGGGCGTGACCTTTTTGGGGGAAAAGCTCGTCACAGCTGACGCTGACTTCGCCCTTGTCAGCCAGATTTTCAGCCGCCGCCATGACACCCGCCGCGATGACTGCCGCCGCAAGATAAAGCCCTGCCGCAGAAAACTTCCACAATATAAGCCCCGCCGTGATGAGCGCTATGAATGCCGCCCGCTTCATTTATTTCCCCTGTTTTCGGGGCAGGGGACTGCTTTAAGCACTGCTGTAAGCACATCTTCCGCTGACCTGCCTGCCGCTTTGGCTTCGCGGGTGAGGGTCAGCCTGTGGGCGCAGACTGCGGCAAAGCATGCCCTTATATCCGAAGGTACAACGTAGTCACGCCCGTCAAGGAATGCGCCTGCACGCGCTATCCTGCAAAGTGCGAGAGCGCCGCGCGGAGAGATCCCGCAGAGGGTGTCGGGGCTGTCGGCTATCGACTGCCAGAGGGCGCAGACATAGTCGGTGAGTTCTTCGCTGAGTACCACTGCCGCTGTTTCTGCCTGTATGGCAGAAAGCTCCTCTGCGCCGCAGACCTGTTCCACGCTGTCCAGCGGGTCGGCAGATGCGCGGTCGGTCAGAAGTTTTTTCAGCGACTTGCTGTCGGGCGCACCAAGACTCAGCCGCACCATGAACCTGTCCAGCTGAGATAGGGGGACAGCCGCTGTGCCTGCTGTACCGACGGGGTTCTGGGTGGCGATGACGGTGAAATGTTTTGGCAGGGGGTAGGTCACGCCGTCTACTGTCAGCTGACCTTCTTCCATAGCTTCCAGCAGTGCAGACTGAGTTCTGCCTGATGTGCGGTTAAGCTCGTCCGCAAGCAGGAGATCTGTCATAGCCGCCCCCGCATGAAAGACCATCTCGCCTTTTGCGGGGTCATATGCGGAGTAGCCTGTTATATCTGATGCCACAGTATCTGGGGTAAGCTGGAGGCGCTTGAATTTAAGCCCGAGACTTCTCGCCAGTGCCAGTGCAAGGGTGGTCTTGCCTGTGCCGGGAGCATCTTCCAGAAGCACATGACCGCCTGCCAGCACTGCCGCTATCAGCATTTCGATAGTGTCGTCCTTGCCGACGATCACTCTTGTCAGGTTTTCTTTCAGCTTTGCGGGTATCTCGTTCATAAGTTTCACCTTTCTTTTTGGGGGATAGCTGTTTGCGGTATATCCTGTCGCGGGGGTTTAGTTGTATCGGTACAACTGCCGCGTCAGGTCCTTTTTCTGCGAAGTATCACGCCGATGACCACTGCGACTGTTATTCCTGCGGTCAGCGCCGCTATCAGCAGAAGTTTGAACCTTACGCTGTCATGCTTTATGGGGGACGGCAGACCGTCTGTGCAGGGCGCTTCTGTGTTGACCTCTTTGGCGTTTGCCGCAGAAACAAGGCTTTGGGCGGTGATTTCTGCGGGCGCGCCGTTGTTCATGTCGTAGATGCTTCTTTCGCCGCCGCGAAGCCTGTCGATACTGCACAGCGCGATGAGAGCCTGTGCCGATGCAAGTTCACTGCTTTTGCCTCCCTTTTCGTGGGCGAAGCCGCCGTCGTCATTGGCGAAGCTAACAAGTTCTTCTGTCAGACTGCTGAAACGTTCGTCTGTGTCGGGGTCGATGCCGAGACAGCACAGCCCGCAGATGACCTGCGCGTTTGTTTCGCAGGTGGAGAAATCTTCCTTTGTACTTTCAAGATAGCTGAGCGCCGCTGATATGACCTGTTTTGTCTCACTGCATTCGCGGTAGGGGGCAAGGGACTGCAAGACCATCGCGGTGAGGTCGGGGTCGCTTTTGCCTGCGCCGCTGTCCATCGAAAAGCCGCCGTCACTGTTCTGCGCCTGCGTTATATCCTTGATGATGCCCAGTCTGCTGACCTGTGCATCATCGGGAACTTTCCAGTCACAGCTGTCGAGGGCGATAAGACCCCAGACAAGACCGTTAAGCCCTTGTGCATCGAGCGGCTTGTCACCTCCGCGGCTGAAAATGCCGTCTTGCAGGAGGTCTATCCCAGACAAGTCTGACGGGTCGGCACCGAGACAGAGGCATGTGAGGACAGCGCGGTGCCATTCGGTGGCTTTCATGCGGTGCAGACCTCCGTTATGGGTATACTTTTCATTGATATTCTTTTTCCAGCTGCTGTAATATTCGGCAGTATCGTTCTCCAGCCCGTATCTTACCGCGCCTATTACCAGCCAGTCGGAACTGTCCTCGCCTGCGTTTTCAGCTATACTGCCTGTCAGCAGGCTTTCGTTGGGCGAGATGTGGTTCATCTCCTTTTCATAGGTCACGATACCTTGTGCGTAGCCTTTTGCCTGAGTAACATCAAGCGCGGCGGCGCTGAGGGGGGACAGGCACAGCAGGGCTGAGAAAAATGCTATTGGAAAAAATTTCATATGTACACTCCGATATAAATTCATAATTCATAATTCATAATGCATAATTATTGACATGCATTCGGTCATCGCTTGATAATGACAGAATGTCAAGGGTCAAGGCACAGAGTTATGCGGGCGGGAGGGAGGGGGGCTGCCCCATAAAAAGAGTACTTCCGACTCCATAAAGAAAGTGCGCAAAGCATATAAGATGCACACGAAGATCGTCTGTGATGCGGCACATGCTTTGCAGTTATCCGCCGACATCGTTGCCGAAGTCCAGCGAAAATCTCAGCTCGATCTCTTCGCCGTCGGCAAATACCGCCGCAGACATCGCGTAGGACGGCTTTCGTCCTCCCCGACTGTAAAGCCAGCCCGAACCTGCGGTATAATCAAATTCGCCCAGCGAATCAGCCGTGCCGTTATTGCTGACATTTATGCCTGCCCTTTCAAGATACGCCAGTGCTTCATCTGTCAGTGAACCGCCCGCAAATCTGCCTTCCTTGTATATCCTGTCAAGGTATTTGCTGCTGTCGCTGCCGCGTGAACTTACCTCATAGCCGCTGCTCTCAAGAAATCTCACCACAGTGTCAAAGCCTGTTTCGCCCTCTAAAACGGGAAAGCTGTCATCTTCGCAAAGCACGCCCAAGCCTACCACATCTGCCTGCGCCTTTATGGATATGCGCCCTACTTCTTCGCCGATGCCTGCCGCTTCGCAGTTTATGCTGAAGTAAAATTCAGACGTTCTGCCGATGCTGTCCGTTATACGGATATACACGCTGTTCTCGCCTGCGCGGAGTTTCAGCAGATAGCCCGTTGACTGCGAGTCCTCCCATTTGCGCTCGGCTGATGCGCCGCCGCAGGAAACTTCTATGCCGTCGGCGTAGATGCGCCCGCCTTCATAGTCGGCAGCTCTGATGCTGAGTGAATAACTGCTGCCCTTTACGGTCATATTATCTGTGAGGTTAATATCTGCTATATAGGGCGAACGTCCCTCTTCCGCTTTGGGCAGACAGGTCACTGCAAAGGTCTTTTCGACCCGCTTTTCGCCGTCACGGGCAAGCAGACGTATGCTGTTCGCACCGTCATTCAGCTTTGCAGTATAGATGCCGCCGTCACCGCGCAGTGTTTTGCCGTTGAGCTGTACGGTCAGCTTGGGAGAACTGCCGACTGCCTGTGCTGTGAAAACAAGTTCACTGCCGTAAACGGTGCAGTCGGTAAGGTCGGTGATGATGTCAAGTTCGCGCAGGGGTATGTATGTCACCGAGAAATTCAGCTCGCGCCTGCCCGATGACAGCCTTATCATGTTCTCGCCCTCGCTGAGGGTGACAGTGTAGCGCCCGTCACCGTCAACAGGTTCACCGTTCAGCCACACTGAGAGACCGTCCTCACATTCGGCTGTGAAGCTGAACGTGCTGTCAAAAACATCGCAGTCGGTAAGGTCGGTATAGATGGCGCTGTCGGGGCTGACAAGGTTCACCGTGTAGTCGCGGAATGCTCTGTAAACGCGGTTATCGCTGTCTTTATATATACAGCTGACACGTATGCTGTTCGCGCCGTCTTTAAGGCGGCACTTGCCTGCATAGCCCGTCAGCACAGAGCCGTTTAGCTCAACATCACAGCGCACCACTTTAAGTTCTTTCACAAGATGCTCGATGGTGAAGAAATACACGCTTTCGCTGACAGTCTCTCCGTCATTTATAGAGGTGGTGAAGTATTCGCGGTCGGCTTCTTTGCCGCTTGGGGCTGTCCTGGCGGGTGTACCTGCATCGGGGACAGCCTGCACAGCTGTTGGAGCGGGGCGGCTTTCGTCCGAAAGAGTGCTGTTATCGGCGTGAGAACTTTCCGATGCTGTATAGAATGTTTCGGCGCTTGTCTGCATGTTCTCGGCGCGGCTGCCGTCGGTCGGGACGGTCGCTTTGCTGTCTGCGCGGGGAAAGCTCTCCGTAAGAGAACTTTCCTTCTCAGAACTGTCTTGTGAACTGCTGTCGGGGCGCGAACTATCGGGTGAACGGCTCGTTTCATCGGCTTTGCTGATGTTATCGGCAGTTCCGCTGACTGTTATCGCAGGCAGGTCGGGTTCGCGGTGAATGACCTTTGCGGGTGCAAGCGAGCGTGGTGCATTTCTGTAAAAGCCCGCGCCAAAGCAGACCCCTCCCACCATAAGCACGGCGGCGGCAGCCATAGCTGTTACAGTTGTTCTGCGTTGTTTCGAGCTTGTCATAAAAGCGCCCCTTTATACGCCTAAAGGCAGAACGAGGTCTGCCTTGCCGCAGCCTGCAAAAGCACGATGGGGACGGTTTTTGCAGGCATCACGTAAAGTCATTTGTCGCTCTGCCCTCAGCATTATATAATGCGGCTGTATGATATGCCGCATATTACGTTTCTTATCTTTCCTTATCTATCTTCCTGATGCTCTTTACATGAGCGGCGGCAAGTGCGATGTCGGAGACATTTATCGAGCCGTCGGAATTGGTATCTGCGGCATTGATGCTGTATTTGTCGATAGGTCTGATACCCTTGACGTTTGCAGCGATGATGGAAATATCTGTAACATTTATGCGTCCGTCGCCGTTAACATCGCCGCGCTGTGCCAGTGCGCGCTTGTACTGGTCTTCTGTTTCGGCTACCAGCACTTCAACATCGGTAGTGCATTCAGGTGCGTTGCCCACGCCTGTGTACAGACCAAATCTGAAAGAAACAGTCAGTATCTCGTCATCGGTGGTGAACTTGTCAACGCTGAAAGTGGTGTACTCCATCGGGTCATAGTCGTATATGCCTGTGGTGTTCCATGCGGTCAGCGTATAGTCGCAGTCGGTGGGAGTCTGGTCAGCCATGTAAACGAGAGTTTCAGTGCCGCCGCGGTGGGTAGCTATGTCGTTTGCAGTGAACTCTATCTTATCGGTGGCAGGACCTATCGCGAGAATGTTGAATGAGTCGTTCCTTACGAAGATAAGACCTGTCTGCGGGTCGAACACGGGGTCTACCGCGCAGTACTGTGCATGTTCGCCCTGCGGCTTGAAAATGAAGTCGGGGCAGATATGCTCCTTGCCGTTGTCATCTGTTTCGGTGACTGTGTTTATGGGGGCTGTCATGCCCTTTTTATCCCTCAGCACACGGAGAGTGCCCGGATAGCCGTTCTCAACGTAGTATACCACATTATAGCCGTCAGCGTCAACGCCTGCGAAGATGCCGTCTGCCTGGCAGGCGTTCTTTGTTTCAACGGTATAAGCAAGCTCAAACGGGAATTCGCCGCCAACATAGTCGAATACTGCTATCAGCGAGCCGTTATAGTCGTTCCAGCCCGCGCCGTTAAGGGTAACATATACTCTGTCGTTTTCGATTATCGGTGTGGAGGTGCAGGTGAAGCCCTCAAGACCCAGCTGTTCTGTCAGCTTATAGGAAGAGGTGACACCTGTTTTCTCATCGACCGAGTAGAGAGTGCCCGAGCGGTCGGTGAAGATCAGCTTATTGCCGTAAGTTACTATCTTGCTGCGGACATCGTTCTTTATACTGTCTGTGAGCAGTGATGCTTCACGGGTCTTTTTATCTACCTTTATCAGACCGAGCGCATCATCTTTTTCGGCAGATGGAACGCCGTTCTCTCTGCCGATGAAGATATAGTCATCGGTGAAAGCGGGAGCTGTCCAGTAGTAGCCGCCTAAGTTGGTGAACTCCCAGTCAGCATTTATCTCTTCGTTGGTGGTATCCGCATCGGGGTCGGAGGTATCGAGGCAGACGTAGTCGGCATCGTTCTCTTCGCCGTTCCAGAAGCCTGTGTAGATCTTGCCGTCATCGACAGCTATATCGCAGGTGGGGCTGCCGCCCAGTTTGTTCTTGTATATCCAGAGGGAAGTGAGCGTGTCGGCATCAAAAGCCTGAACAGTGCCGTTATCCAGTGCCATGAACACTTTGCCGTCGGCATAAGCGGGTCCTTTGGTGGCATAGGAAGCCTGACCTGCCATCTTGCCGCTGCCTGTTATCTCGCCTGTGTACTTATCCAGCTTGTAGATGCTGTCAGCCGCGCATACATAGAGGCAGCCGTTATCTGCGGCGGTTATGCCAGATGGTGCATCTGTCCACCAGTCTTTATCCCAGCCTACCTGAGTTGCCCAGTACAGCACAGCGTTATCAGCATCGGTGAAGATGGGGCAGTCATAGGTATAGGGGGCAGTTTCTGCATCGGTGGTATCTTCTGCGAACGCTGATACGGCGGCTGTATTGACAGCCAGTACAGCGGCGCAGACAGCGCTCAGAAATTTAGCAGATCTTTTTTTCATTTTACATTCTCCGTTCTATTGAAAAAATTTTGGACATCTCAATGTCCGATAACAAAGTAATTATATCATAATGCTTTGTTTTTTTCAAGTGGGCTTATTTCAACTTGACGGTATTGGCGTATATGAAAACGTTATAGGTAGGCATAGTTTAAAACTATATCAGGCGGGCTGAAAGTGAAAAATTTTGTTTGCAAGGGTGATGCGAGTTGGGGGGCTGACGCTGGGGGACGGGGGTGTGACTGGGGGCGTTGTTGGCGGTGCGGGGGGCTTAGGACGGTTTTTTGTGTGGGGGCAAAACGGTTGATAAAAATGGCGGAGATGGTAAACGGGGAAATATCTGTTTGGGGGAGGGGAATGGTGTGTGTATCGGCAAGATGTTCGATAAAATAAGGGGCGGGTAATGTTTATTTGTGCTGGGGGAGGAAACTCGGGCGGGGCGGTGTTGGCGTTGTTGGCGGTGCGGGGGTTCTTAGGACGGCGTTTTTGGTGTGGGGGCAAAACGGTTGATAAAAATGGCAGAGATGGTAAAAGGGGAAATTTCTGTTTGGGTGAGAGGAAATGTGGCGGGGTGTCGGCAAGATGTTCGATAAAATAAGGGGCGGGTAATGTTTATTTGTGCTGGGGGGAAATCGGGCGGGGCGATGTTGGCGTTGTTGGCGGTGTGCGGGGGCTTAGGACGGTGTTTTTTGTGTGGGGGCAGTAAAAAGGTCGATAAAAAATGGCAGAGATGGTAAAAGGGGAAATATCTGTTTGGGTGAGAGGGGAATGGTGTTTATCGGCAAGATGTTCGATAAAATAAGGGGCGGGGAATGTTTATTTGTGCTGGGGGAAAATCGGGCGGGGCGATGTTGGCGTTGTTGGCGGTGCGGGGGGCTTAGGACGGTGGTTTTGGTGTGGGGCGGTAAAGAGGTTGATAAAAATGGCAGAGATGGTAAAAGGGGAAATATCTGTTTGGGCGAGGGGGAATGTGGCGGGGTGTCGGCAAGATGTTCGATAAAATTAGGGGCGGGGAATGTTTATTTGTGCTGGGGGGGAGAAAAATCGGGCGGGGCGATGTTGGCGGTGCGGGGGCTTAGGACGGTGTTTTTTGTGTGGGGCGGTAAAAAGGTCGATAAAAATGGCAGAGATGGTAAAAGGGGAAATATCTTTTTGGGGGAGAGAGGAATGGTGTGCATCGGAAAGGAGTTCGATAAAATAAGGAGCGGGGAATGTGGCGGGTGTTTTTGGTGAGCGGGGGGAGGCTGAAAACAAATCGAAAAAAAGGTATTGAAAAATGGGAAAATGTGTGTTATAATGACTATATGTGCTATCGGGGACGGTGATATGCTTGGCAAATTATGTAAACAAAGAACAGATATGTATCGACAAGATGCGCACCTGCTGTTTTACCGGGCACAGAAACCGCGATCTGCCGTATGAGGGGGATATAAACACTCAGGGCATGAAAAATCTGATAAGCACTGTACAGCTTCACTGCACGGCGGCTTATGATGCGGGGTGCAGGTACTTTATCACAGGCATGGCGGAAGGTGTGGACATCATATGCGGTGCGGTGATACTTGATATGATGGGACACAGAGAATACTCTGATGTCAGGCTGATCTGCGCTTTGCCGTATGCGGAGCAGCGCAGGGAGATAAAGAACTCAAGAGAACGCTATATACACAGCATACTGCTTGAAAAGGCGGAATATGTTGTCGTTACGGGAAAGATCGGTGACAGGGGAAGATACCGTGAGCGCAACAGGTTCATGGTGGACAATTCTTCGAGGCTGATAGCTGTTTACAGGGAAAAACAGTCAGGCTCGGGAACTTTGCAGACGATCAACATGGCAAAAAGGGCGGGGCTGGCTGTACATGTCATAGAGCTGGACAAGAACCCGCAGTTCTACATAAGGTGAACGGGACTGAGGCGGTGTACTGTGTATGAGCGCCGCCGCAGAGAGCCGAAGGAAAATTTTAACATAAGGTAAGGAGAAAAGCAATATGTCATCTGCCGCAAAGAGGAAGAGGAAAAAAAGATCGCAGGCGCCTGTTGCGCTGGTATACGTAGTGACAGTGTTGATCTTTATGGCACTGATCTCGATGCTGTCGATATATCTTCTGAAAACATTTCACATTATTGACGATAAAAAAGAGGAAGAGCCTGTGGTCACGGTGCAGACCTTCAATGACCTGTTTGCGAGGGTGAACAGCAAGGGTGTGCTTTCGGACATGACGCTGATACGCATAGACCCGACTGACAACAGCGTGCTGGTGGTGCCGATCTCGGCGCTGACGCTGAACAGTGCGAACAAGGTGACGATGAGAGAGACATTTGCGCAGGCGGGCATGGCAGGAGTGAAAGAAGCTGTCGAAGGCACGCTGGGCATGAAGATAGACAATTATGCGACGCTGTCGAACGATGCGTTTGAGAGAGTGTGCGACATTTACGGCGGCATAACCTATATGGCGACCGAGGAGCTTTACTACATCTCGAAAGACAATGACGAGAACGACATAACGATAATGAAAGGCGAGATGTCAACGCTGAGCGGAAGGCAGATAAGACTGCTGACGCAGTATCCCGTGTTCTCGAAGGGCAAGCAGGGCAACAACGAGTTTTTGGGGGAGGCGATGGAGTCGCTGATAAACAACATGTTCCTGCATTCAAACATCACCAGTGACAATCTGGATAATCTTTACAATATAATCACGACAAACAGTGACACTGACATGAACATGGACGATTTCAAATTGCAGAAATCCTATATCAAGGATATGCTTTCGGAGGGCATAGTGCCTGCCGAGAAGCTGGTGCCTGAGGGCGTATGGGCGGATAAGGATGAGAACTTCACCATAAGCGAGGATTTTATAACTAAGCTGAAAGAGAAAGCGGCGGAGACCACGCCTGAACTGGGCGGCGGCACTGCCATTGAAAAGACACCTGTACAGGACAGTGCGGCGGCAGGCAGAGTTATTGTGGAATAGAAAGACATTTAAGGAAAGTGATTACTAATGAAGCTGATGGTGCTGATACTGAACAAGACCGAATCGCTGGAGTACCTGCTGGAGGGTCTTTCGGCGGCGGGGATAGGCGGTGCGACCATAATACCGTCATCGGGCATGGCTATGACTTTATTGAAGATGAATTCGAGATTCCTCAGTTCGTCGATACGCAGCATGTTCAGCGGTGTTGAGGACGACAACAAGACCATCATCTCGGTGATAGAGAACGATCAGCTGGACATAGCGAGAAGGGTCATCTACAACACGGTGGGGGATCTTTCTCAGCCGAACACGGGGATACTGTTTACGGTGCCGCTGGATTTTGTTGAGGGCAGGCGCAAGCGGGGCAGAACTGTACAGCTTGGTGAAGCGAGTGAGAATAAGGGTGAAAAGGGTAAAAAAGAGGGCAGTTAACAGACTGTTTACCGTTTGTATGGGGTATGTTTGTAAATTTCCTGTAAAAATTACCGTCAGACCTTGCAAATTCTTACTTTATGTGGTATAATATATGCAATAGGCTTGACGAAAGACTGGAATTAAAACCTCCGGTCTTTTGTGTTTGTATAGACACTATGCGGAAAAGTTCATGCGGCTGAAAAAGACGGCGGCATTCTTTCGGTGCTTTGTGCGGTGAGAAGGCGCGGGGCGGTCGGCATGACAAGTTTCCTGAAAACGGGGGCGAAATAGAAGAATGAGTAAAGGCAAGGGCGGCGGAGAACGTCCGAAGAGGAGTACGGTCGAGAGGATCACCGAGCTGGCACAGCCGCTGGCTGACGAGCTGGGGCTTTTCCTGTGGGACGTAAGGTTCGAGAAAGAGGGCGCTACGTGGTATCTGAGGGTACTTATCGACAAGGACGGCGGCGTTACTATGGAGGACTGTGAGAACTTCACGAGGCCGTTCAACAAGATACTTGACGAAGAGGACCCGATAGCGCAGAGCTATGTATTTGAGTGCGGCAGTCCCGGACTGGGAAGAGAGCTGAGAAAGCCGATACACTTTGAAGTATGCATCGGTGATGCGGTGAGGGTGCGGCTGATAAGACCCGATGAGAACGGTGAGCGCGAGTTCATCGTGGGGCTTGTCGGATATGACGATACGAATAAGGTGATAGCCTGCCAGACACTGGACGAGAACGGTGACGGTGTGGAGAATGTTCGGTTTAAGCTGAGCGACTGCGCGTTTGTCAAGCTGTTCGATGACGGCGACTTAGAGTCGGAGCTGGCGGGAGCTAAGTTCGACTAGGACGGAGCGGCTGTGTTTGCGGAATGCGGCGGCGGAGCTGCTGCGGCTGATAAGTGCTGTTGAGAACGGTGAGCGCGAGTTCATCGTGGGGCTTCAATCCAACTATTTAAATTCACAAAATCCAGTCGCAAAAGCTCGGATATATGGATTTTGTGACTGGATTTTGTCTGAATTTTAAGGCGGATTGCTATATGGCAGTGACGGTGTGCGGCTGATAGGAGCTGAACGGAACGGCACTGCGAACGGGGCTTTTTCGGAAAGGCTGTCCTCTGCCTGCGGGCGGGGAGACTGCGGCTTGTGAAGTCGGACGGCTGTGAGAGGTCTTTTGCCTGCGGGCGCGGAGAATATGCCCGATATGACGGCGAACGGAGCGTACATGAAGTTCTTGTGTGCGCGGATAAAGATGATACATGCGGGGCGACCCGAAAGATACATTTCAGGAAGGATTGGTCATTAAAAATGAACGAGCAGTTTTTTAATGCGCTGGCAGATCTGGTCAGCGAGAACGAGATCGACAGGGAAGTGCTGATCGAGAAGATCAGAGAAGCGATAATCAAGGCGATAAAGAAGGAAACAGGCAGTGAGAACGTGAGAGTCGATATAGACCCTGCCACAGGCAAGCTGGAAATGTATATCCTCAAGGAAGTTATGAAGGTAATGTTCGTTGATGAGCCTGAGAACGAGATATACATCGGTGAGGCGAAGACTTATGACCCTGACATAAAGGTGGGCGACTTTGTTGAGATACCTGTGAACCCTGCGAAGATAGGCAGAGTTGCGGCGCAGTTCGCAAAGCAGTCGATAAAGCACGACATAAAGGACTTTGAGAGGAACAAGCTGATAGAGCAGTACAAGGACAAGGAACACGAGATAGTCACTGCTACTGTACAGAAAGTAGAGCCTGCGACGGGCAACGCGATAATCACCATCGACAAGAACGAGCATTATTTCTACCGCAACGAGCAGATACCCGGTGAGGTGCTGAAAGAGGGCGACAAGATCAAGGTGTACATCGTGAGTCTGGGTGACAGCGAGAAGAGACAGCCTGTTGTGAAGCTGTCAAGAACACACAAGGATCTGGTAAAGAGACTGTTTGAGCTGGAAGTTCCCGAGATAGCTGACGGCACTGTTGAGGTAAAGGCTATATCGCGTACTGAGGGCGTGAGAAGCAAGATAGCGGTATGGTCGAAAGACCCGAACGTTGATGCGGTGGGCGCATGCATCGGTCCTAAGAAGTCGAGGATAACGGCTGTATGTCAGGAGCTGAAGGGCGAGAAGATAGACGTTATAAACTGGGTAGAGGACGAAGAAAAGTTCATCGCGAAGGCGCTGGCACCTGCTGAGGTGCTGAAAGTCGAACTGCTGGAGCCTGAGATAAGGATAGAGCATAAGGGCGAGGAGAAGGAGTTCGAGAGAGTTATCAAGAAGTGCCGCGTGGTAGTGCCGAACAATCAGTTCTCGCTGGCGATAGGCAACAAGGGACAGAATGCGAAGCTGGCGGCAGGTCTGACGGGCTACAAGATCGACATAGTTCCTGAGAATGCGCCCGAAGAAGCGGCTGAGGACGAGGCTGAGTGATATGCCTGTAAAGCCGAAGAAGATACCGATGAGAATGTGTCTGGGCTGCTCGGAGATGAAGCCTAAGAAAGAACTGGTCAGGGTGGTGCGCTCGAAAGAGGGCGGGATAAGCCTTGACCTGACAGGCAAGAAAGCGGGCAGAGGCGCATATATATGTGCAGATGCGGAGTGTCTCAAAAAGGCGAGGAAAGCAAGGCGGCTTGAAAAGAGCTTCGCATGCAGGATAGATGATGAGATATACGACATGATGGAAAGGGAGCTGAACGGCGGTGAGTGACAAGAACAAGACGGGACTTATCTCGATGTGCCGCAAGGCGGGAAAGCTCGTGATGGGCATGGACATGGTAAAGGACGCTTGTGCGCTGGGAAATGCGCGGGCGGTGTTCGTGGCGAGCGACCTTTCGGAGAAGTCGATGAAAGAGGTAAGGTACACTTGTGCGAAGTATGATGCAAAGCTGTACGCGCTGGGTCTGACGATGGACGAGATAGCGCTGGGCATCGGCAAGCGGACGGGTGTGCTGGCTATGACTGATGCGGGGTTCGCTAAGTCCTGCATCAAAGGGCTGGACGAGATAGCCATTGACAGGGAAGAATTTGACCTGTAAGGGACTTGGCTATCCCTTTGGTTCACCAAACGAACGATATGCGTAACAGGAGAACGGCTGACACCGCGCTGATGTGTGGTGGGCGGAAGGGATAGCCGAGAACGAAGTTTAGAAAAGATCGACCCGCTGTGATGATATGCGGCGGGGGAATGAAAAAGAGGGGCGGCGCGGTGCAGTACAGTGCGGTGCGCGGCTGACCTCAGAGGGTGTGCGCGGAGAAGAAAAAGTCTGCTGATGTCGCTGCGCTGACGCGAAAAGCTGTCGGCGTGATGGTGCAGGGCTGCGCTGCCCGTTCAAGATAAGGAGGATCATGCCTGTGAGTGCGAAAACTACTAAGAAGATAAAGCTCAATGTTCTGGCGAAGAACCTTGAACTGACAAATGATGATATTATAAAGTGCCTGGAGAAGCGCGACAGCGTTGTCAGGAAAAATCAGGCTTCACTGGACGTTGATGAAGTGAATTACGTGTTTGAGTATTTTACTCAGAACACTCAGGTGGAAAACTTTGATGAGTATTTCGCCAACAATGTAAAGCCTGCGGCTGAAAGCAAGCCTAAGGCTGAGGAGAAGCCGAAGGCAGCGGCTAAGGTTCAGGAGAAGCCTAAGGCAGAGGCTAAGGCTGAAGAGAAGCCTAAGGCGGAGGTCAAGGCTGAGGAGAAGCCTAAGGCGGAGGCTAAGGCTGAGGAGAAGCCTAAGGCAGAAGTCAAGGCTGAGGAGAAGCCAAAGGCAGAGGTCAAGGCTGAGGAGAAGCCGAAGGTTGAGGCTAAGGCTGAGGAGAAGCCTAAGGCAGAGGTCAAGGCTGAGGAAAAGCCGAAGGCAGAAGTCAAGGCTGAGGACAAGAAGTTCGAGCCTAAATTTGAGGAAAAGAAGTCTGCTGAGAAGAAGCAGGACAAGAAGAAAGAGAAGAAGGAAGCCAAGAAGCAGGAGCATGGTGTCAAGATGCAGCTGGGCGGCAGCAGTTCGTTCGGGGGCAGCGATGACAAGGGCTACACCGTTTCGGAGAGCAGTGATGACAGGCAGAATTCTTCGAGAAGAACTGTTGACACACGCGGAAGCTACATCGAGCTGGACAAGTACAACGAAAAGTACGACAACATGGCTACCAGCAAGCAGGGCAACAAGAACGACAACTTCCGCAAGAAGCAGAAGATAACCCAGAAGTCGCAGCAGTACAAGAAGCAGCAGCACTCGCACAAGAAGGAGACCGAGCAGGATAAGCTGAACAGAATGGCTCTTGAAAAGGCGAGAAAGCAGCAGCTAAAGGTAATGATACCCGAAGAGATAGTTGTCAGCGAACTGGCAAGCAGGCTGAAAGTTACTGCTACCGAAGTCATCAAGAAGCTGATGGGTCTGGGCGTGTTCGCATCTATCAATGAAGTGGTGGACTTTGATACCGCATCACTGGTGGCTGAGGAACTGGGCGCAAAGGTCGAGAAGGAAGTACACGTCACCATCGAGGAAAGACTTATCGAGGACGAAGCAGATGCGCCTGAGGATCTGGAAGAGCGTTGCCCTGTTGTAGTCGTAATGGGTCATGTCGATCACGGTAAGACTTCCATACTGGACAGGATAAGAAATGCGAACGTTGCAGAGGGTGAAGCAGGCGGCATCACACAGCATATCGGTGCATATCAGGTAAAGTGCAACGGACAGAAGATAACTTTCTTGGACACTCCAGGTCACGAGGCATTTACTTCGATGAGAGCGAGAGGTGCGAACATAACCGATATTGCCATACTGGTCGTTGCGGCTGACGACGGTATCATGCCGCAGACAGTTGAGTCGATAAACCACGCTAAGGCGGCAGGCGTATCGGTGATAGTTGCGATAAACAAGATGGATAAAGAGGGCGCTGACCCTGACAGAGTAAAGCAGCAGCTGACCGAACATGAACTGGTAGTAGAAGAGTGGGGCGGCGATGTTATCGCGGTGCCTGTATCTGCAAAGACGGGCATGGGCATTGATGAACTGCTTGAAAACGTACTGCTGGTTGCTGAGGTAAAGGAACTGAAAGCTAATCCTCACAGGCTGGCTAAGGGTGCTGTTATCGAGGCAAGGCTTGACAAGGGCAAGGGTCCTGTGGCTACACTGCTGGTACAGAACGGTACACTGCATTCGGGCGATGTCATTATTGCAGGCACATCTGTCGGCAGGATAAGGACTATGACAGATTTCAGGGGCAGACCCATCAGCGAAGCAGGTTCTTCGACACCTGTGGAGATAACAGGTCTGGGCGAAGTGCCTACTGCGGGCGAGACTTTCAACGCGGTAGAGGACGAGAAGCTGGCAAGAGAACTGGTAGAACAGCGTAAGCACGAGGCTAAGGAAGACGAGTTCAGGAAGTTCCAGAAGGTAACGCTGGACAATCTGTTCTCACAGATCTCCGAAGGCGAGATGAAGGAACTGCCTATCATCGTAAAGGCAGATGTTCAGGGTTCTGTGGAAGCTGTAAAGCAGTCGCTGGAGAAGATCTCGAACGAAGAGGTAAGAGTAAGAGTTATACACGGCGCAGTTGGTGCGGTAAACGAGAGCGATGTAATGCTGGCGAACGCATCTAACGCGATAATCGTAGGCTTTAATGTAAGACCAGACCCTGTTGCGAAGGCAAATGCTGAGCAGGACGGTGTTGACATCAGGCTGTACCGCATAATCTACGATGCGATAGAAGAGATAACCGATGCTATGAAGGGCATGCTTGCACCTAAGTTCCGCGAGGTAGAGACAGCGCGTGTTGAGGTAAGGCAGGTATACAAGATCAGTTCTGTCGGCACAGTTGCGGGCTGTTATGTACTTAACGGCAAGATAGGCAGGAACGACCTTATAAGAGTAGTACGTGACGGCATAATCATAGCTGACGACAAGATGAGTTCATTGAAGCGATTCAAGGACGATGCAAAGGATGTAAGCGAGGGCTTTGAGTGCGGTATCACTTTAGAGAAGTTCTCCGACATCAAGGAAGGCGACATCTTTGAGGGCTATGTGATGGAAGAATACCGCGAATAAAATTCATAATTCATAATGCATAATTCATAATTATTGGCATGCATTGGAGAATGACGTGCCGCTTATTAATTCATAATTCATAATGCATAATGCATAATTAGTTGGCATGCATTGGAGAATGCTGTGCCGCCAACAGAGCCGAGTAAGCACACAAAGCAGTGCCGAGTCAAAGCGCGCGGTCAAGCCTCGCGCCAGCAGGCTTGCGGGGAGCGCGAGGGGCAGAGCCTCTCGCATCGGGGAACGGCAAAGCAACGATATGCGCTATCCGTTTGGGCGAACAAAGCGAAAGCCTACAAGCGGCGCACGCGACTGTGTCGGCGTGGCTTCGCGGCGCTCCCCAAAAATAAGATAAAACAGAATAACGTGGGTACGGCAAAGCCTTAATGCCTGACTGAGAGCGCATCAGCGCACAGCACAGGGGCATGGGGCTTCGTCCCACATTAAAGATAGGAGTTCAAATGGCATCACACAAGGCAGGACGTATGTCCGAAGATATAAGACGGATAATATCCGGTAAAATGGCAGACCTGAAAGACCCCAGAATAAACGGCGGCGAGTTCCTGACAGTGGTGCGCTGCGATGTGGCTAGGGACGGGTCTTTTTGCAGGGTCTATATTTCGAGCTTTAAAGGTATTGAGGAAGCTAAGAAAGCTGTAAAAGGCTTTGAGTCGGCTACGGGGTATCTCAAAAGGGAGATCTCTAATGTGCTGGGGCTGAAAAAATGCCCTGAGCTGAAATTTGTCGCTGATGACTCTATCGAGCATTCGGCGGCTATCACTAAAAAACTCAGAGAGCTGGTCAAAGATACGGCTGATGAAGCTGAGGACGAGCTTGACGAGGATAACGGCGAGGGCTGACGGTCGGCGGGTCTGGCTGAGGACTTGCGCGGTGCGCTTATGGCGGTTTGGCTGTGAGGGCTGTGCGATGACTGCGGGCTGGGCAGTTATAGTGAACGATATATAATTTCAGATATGTGCATTCGACACAGTAAATGCCGGGCGCAGTATCTGCGGGCGGTCCATCGGCACAACACGATAACAGCAGTCTTACAGGATCTGAGGCGGTTTGCGTATATCTTGTGTTTACCGCATTTTCAGTCGGTGTGCTGAATGGATAGTCATAATATATAATGTGATCATCCCGCTGATACACCAATCTTTCCCCCGCCTGCGGCGGGGGAAAGATAACATCAACTCAGTTTTTCCTCATTGATAAAGGTATTTTGCAGTGGTGTGCTAAAGGGATAGTCATAATATATAATTACTATAAAAGGCTTCGGACACGTCGGGGGCTGACCCTGAAAAGATGCTCTCAGCTGTTGTGCATGGACAATGTGCGGCGTATTGATGGTGAGAGCGTAAATTTTTGCGAATTGTCGGGAACTATCCATAAAACAGGCGGGCATGCTTCGCGCGGCGGGGCAGAGCCTGTCAGCTTTATCGGGCATGTTGTTTCAGCAGGCGGTAAGCGTCTGCGTGGGTCTTATAGAAAGGGATCATAGATGGAATACAGCGAGATCATTGATATTTTTGAGTCGCATGACAAGTTTCTCATAATCACACACAAAAGCCCTGACGGCGACACGCTGGGCAGCGGCTTCGGGCTGTGTTATTTTCTGCGCGATATGGGCAAAATGGCAAATGTTGTCAATTCTGACGGCTTTCCCGACAGGTATGATTTTATGTATGCGGACTACTATCAGCAGGAGTTTGAGCCTGAGTACGTCATAGCGGTGGACGTGGCTGACCCTACGCTGATGGGCAGCGGTCTGGCAGCTTATCAGGAAAAGGGAGTGGTGGATCTCTGCATAGACCATCATTTCTCGAACAAGCGCTTTGCAAAGCTGTCACATGTTGAGGGCGACACTGCGGCGGCGGCACACATACTCTACAAAATATTCAAGGCATCGGGGCGGAAGATAAGCGACATCACCGCAAAGTGCCTGTACACGGGCATCGCTACCGATACGGGCTGTTTCAAGTATGAGAACACCCGACCCGACACGCATATTGCGGCGGCAGAACTGATGGCGTATGACATCGACTTTGCCAACGTCAACAGGAAGATGTTCGATGTGAAGAGCAAGGGTCGGATAAAGATAGAGCAGATAGTCACAGGGAAGATGGAATATCACCTGAATGACAGGTGTGCGATGATATGCATAACCACCGAGCTTATGGAGAGCTGCGGGGTAGATGCGGCTGAGTTTGACGGGCTGGCTTCGATACCGCTTTCGGCTGAGGGTGTGGTGATAGGCATTACTGTCAAGCAGAGACATGAGAATGTATTCAAGATCTCGGTGAGGACCACTGACGAGATGGACGCATCAGCGTTCTGCAATTATTTTGGCGGCGGCGGGCACATACGTGCGGCAGGCTGCGAAATTCAGGGTACGCTGGAAGAAGTCAAGGCTAAACTGCTGGAAAGGACCGAACAGGTGCTTGGAAAATGAGCGAGAAAGAATTGAGCGGAGTTATACCCGTATACAAGGCGAGAGACTGGACATCATTCGATGTGGTGGCTAAGCTGAGAGGGATACTGCATATACGCAGGATAGGTCACGGCGGGACACTGGACCCGATGGCTGAGGGCGTACTGCCTGTATTTGTCGGCAAAGCGACTAAGGCGTGCGATGTTCTGCCTGACAGACTTAAAGAGTACACGGCGGGTTTCAGGTTCGGTATCACAACTGACACGCAGGATATTACGGGTGAAGTGATAAGGCAGAGCAGTTTGAAGCCCGATGCTGAAGAGATAGCGAAAGTTCTGCCGAATTATGTGGGTCACATAAAGCAGGTGCCGCCGATGTATTCGGCTGTGAAAGTCGGCGGGAAAAAGCTGTACGAGCTGGCGCGTGAGGGCAGGACGATAGAGCGCGAAGCGCGTGACATAGTGGTACACGGCATAAATATAATGAACTATGACCGTTATGCGGCGCAGGGCATGATGCATATAATCTGTGAAAAAGGCACATATGTGCGTACACTGATAAACGACATCGGGGCTGAACTGGGCTGCGGCGGCACGATGACCTCACTGGTAAGGACGTATTCTTCGGGGCTGGCTGTAAAGCAGTGCATGAGGATAGAAGAGATAGCGATGCGGGTCATAAACGAGGGCGCGGAGAGCGTTGTGATGCCTGTGGACAAGTGCTTCGGGGAATATGAAGAAGTGCGGCTGGACGGCAGGCTGACAGGGCTTTATAAAAACGGAGTTAAGCTGAGAGCTGAGCAGGTCGGGCTGGGCGCTGACGACGAGGCAGAGCGTCGGGTATACGGTGACGGCGGCGAATTTCTCGGGATAGGCAGAATGATGGACGGCGAATTCAGAAGCATCAAGAATTTTTACGGCTGATGGGTGCGGCGTAAATATCACGGGCTGATAAAAGAGTACCCGATCGGCTGTGTGCTGCTTTACAAAACGAATGAGCGCAAAGCAGTGTGAAAACATCTGTTTGGCGATAAAAGCGATACGCATCGGGATCGGGATACAAAAGATGGGTTTGAAGGACTGACTTGAATTGACTGAGATAGGCAGGGGCAGCATGCCCGAAAACGGAACTGTCTGTGCGCTGGGGCTGTTTGACGGTGTACACAGAGGACACAGGCTGGTCATAAACACGGCGGTGTCGCTGGCGAAGGAGCTGGGGGCGCAGTCTGCGGTGTTCACTTTCAAGACGAATACGGTGACCTCAAAGGGACATGACGGAAGGATCGAGATGATACTGAGCGACGCTGAGAAGCGCAGGCATTTCGAGGATCTGGGCGTTGACCTGCTGTATTCGCCGAGTTTTGACGAGCTTAAAGATATGAGTGCTGAGGCGTTCGTGCGGGACATACTTGTGGGAATGCTGGGGTGCAGGGCAGTGGTCTGCGGGGACGATTTCCGTTTCGGGAAAGGTGCTGAGGGCGACTGTTCATCGCTGGAGCTTTACGGGCGCATATACGGTGTGGACGTGAGGATATGTGACAAGCTGAGCTACAAGGGCGAGGAAGTCAGCTCGACCATGATACGCGAGTGTATAAGGACGGGCAAGATAGAGAAAGCCAACGAACTGCTGGGCTACATCTTCGGGCTGAGACTGGTGGTGGAACACGGCAGGAAACTGGGAAGGACATGGAATTTCCCGACCATAAACCAGACGATACCTGCGGGGCAGATAATGCCGAAATTCGGGGTATATGCCACACGGGTAACGGTGGGGGACGAAGTGAAGTACGGGGTGACGAACATCGGTGTGAAGCCTACGCTGAAAGCGCACGATGCTCCGCTGGCTGAGACTTATATACTTGACTATGAGGGCGATCTTTACGGGCAGGAGATAGAGATAATGCTGGACAAGTTCATAAGACCCGAAAAGGGCTTTGACAGCTTTGACGACCTGCGGGCGCAGATAGCGAAAGATACAGCAAAAGTGCGGAAATTTTACGGAGTTGATGATGAATGAAAAAGGCAAGGGAGGAAATAACGCTTTCAGGTCTCGTTGAGATGATAGAGAACGGTAAAGAGCGTGTATTTCTTGCATTGTTATTTTTTGCATCATTACTGGTAAGGGCGAACACTTCATGGACTGAGATAAAGACGATAGGCATACATTACGGCGGCGACTTTATAAGGTTCAAGGAATGGGAGCTGGAACTTGACAGACTGGGCACGGCATTTTTTGCTGAGTACAATGACATTCCCTATTACTGGGGATTTACGCTGATACTGCATGCTGTGAAAAAGATAAGCGGCGGATACGGTGCGATGATAGCGGTGAATGTGCTGGCGACATCGGCGGCGGTGATATTTCTTTACAAGGTGGCTGAGACAGTCACGAAAAGCAAGACTATCGCACTGCTGGCGGGCATAGAATATGTATACTGTCCTAAGCTGATGGAGTGGAACAACGCTGTGACAAGCGATGCGATAGCGGTGCTGATAGGGCTGGTGTGCTTTTACTGTTACTACAAGTATACACGGGTCAGCAGGAAACGGAAAGACCTTGTGATACTGGGCGTGGTATGTCTGCTTTATTATTTTGAGCGCACTACGGCTGTGATAACCATAATATTCATATGTGCTGGACTGATAAAGCAGAAGTTCGGGAAGAACAGGAAGCTGATGCTGATATGCGGCGTTTCTGCGCTGCTGGTGCTGGCGGCAGCGGGGCTGATACTGCTGAAGATAAGTCACGGCGAGCATGGCGTGGTATCAAGGATAAAATATTATATCGAGCTGTTTGAGAGAGGCACGATAGTTTATGAGACAAATACATTTGTGTATGAGGCAGATCCGTCACATTTCGGCAAGCCGATATTTGCGCTGGATATACTGGCGATAATAGCGCTGAGGGCGGTATTCTTCTGGTCGGTGGCATTCAGGAACGACTCGGTGTACGAGGCGGTGCTGGGATATGCGCTGTTTTTGCCGCTGGTGATAACGGGTTTTCTGGGCATCATCACAGCTTTCAGGAAAAAGAAGAGGGAGCTGTACTCGCTGTTCGTGTTTATACTTATGACGAACATCATACAGGCGTGTTTTGAGATAGATGGCGGTTTCAGGTACAGGATGCCCGTGCTGCCGTTTATGATAGTTTTCAGTGCATATTTTGTGTATACGGCGGCAAGATGGTACTCGGAGAGGGCTGAAAATAAAAAGACCGGAGTTGACAAGAAATGAGGAAGATTGTTTGTCCGTTATGCTGTGCGGTGATACTGCTGGGCGGCTGCGGGGCGGGCAGAGAGCCTGATCTTGCAAAGGACTACAAGGATTTCTGGGATCACACCTTTGAAGGGGATCACAGCATAAAGAAAAACGCTGCGAAGTGCAGTGACATCGAGAACGTGTGGGATGTAAGCTACACCGATAAAAAGGGCATCAGTCACAGTGATGAGCTGAGGCTGGACATTGAAACTGACAAAGAGCATGAGAAGCGCGAAGCTGACTGGACGGTGCTTAATTATGTGGCGATACAGTGTGGTAAGGCTGTGAGCGATGAGCTTTTTGACGATCTCATAAAGAAGAACTTTGAATGTGTGCGTGATGAGGAAGATGCTTTCAAGTACACGGGTGAGGGATTTACTATCAGCATATCGACAGATCATTATGAACTTATCGAGCCGACTGACGAGATGCTGGCGCAGGGACTTGACAGCAGCAGCGGCATGTGTTACGCAAAGACCGATCTGAAAAGCTGGGCACAGCAGAAAGATCACGGGCTTACGGTGAGGATAGTGCTGGAGAATGCTGATGATGTTGACGGCTTTGCGGATAAGCTGCTGAAATTCGGCGGCGATTACTGCGAATACACTGTCAGCCCGCAGAACTACTGCTTTTCACTGTATGCGCCCGATGACAGCGGGCAGTTGATGACAGCGGCGGCAGGGTGCAGGATAATGGGCGAGCAGGCTGACCTGTCCGAGTACAGCACAAGTTATATTCTGGAAAAGCTGGGCAGGAGCGGTGACACCGTACTGACAGACATCGAGGAGAAGATGTAAAAAGCGGCGGCTTTTCGGGCTGCTGTCACACTATGCACACAACGGGCGTGTATAATTGGGTGTGAAGGGCATCGCTGTGCTGTTCGTGCGGCGACTTATAGTAAATTGTGATCATCCCGCTGATACACCACAAAAACAGCGGCTATACAGAACTAAATATATCTTTCCCCCGCCGCAGGCGGGGGAAAGATATGGGGCGCTCAATTATCCTTTTGTTCACCGCATTTTTAGTTGGTGTGCTAAAGGGATAGTCATATAGTAAATTGATTTTCCGTTGGGAGGAAAATGAGTTGATAGAGGTAATAGAATTATCTAAACATTACGGCGACAAAAAAGCCGTCAACAACATATCTTTCAAGGCTGAGGACGGCGAAGTGCTGGGATTTCTCGGACCTAACGGTGCGGGAAAATCCACCACGATGAACATACTTACGGGGTACATATCCTGCACATCGGGCAAGGCGCTGATAGACGGGGTGGATATTCTGGAAGAGCCTGTGAAGGCTAAGAAGAACATCGGGTATCTGCCTGAGATACCTCCGCTGTATCTCGATATGACGGTGAAGGAGTATCTGTATTTCATATACGATCTGAAAAAGTGCAAACTGCCGAAGATCTCCCATTTGCAGGATATATGCAGTCTTGTGAAGATAGACCACGTTTACAACAGGCTGATAAAGAACCTGTCAAAGGGCTACAAGCAGAGAGTCGGGCTGGCGCAGGCGCTGGTGGGCAATCCTAAGGTGCTGATACTGGACGAACCGACTGTTGGACTGGACCCGAAGCAGATAATCGAGATAAGGACGCTGATACGCAAGCTGGGCAAGAACCATACGGTGATACTGTCATCGCACATACTCAGCGAGGTGCAGGCGGTGTGCGACAGGATAGTCGTGATAAACGAGGGCAGAGTGGTGGCTAACGACACCGAAGAGAACCTGTCACACAAGCTGACGGGCGACAGCAAGTTCATCTGCAAGATAGACGGCGGCAAGGAAACTGTGATGCGACTTTTGCAGAAGATAGACGGTGTTGACAAGGTATACTGCGATGCCGAACACAAGGGGCATATCTGCGACTACCGCATTGAAGCGAAAGAGGGCAGTGAGATACGCTATGACCTCTTTAAAGTTATGGCGCAGAACGGTTTCACGATACTGGAACTGAAGAGCGCTGAGATGAATCTGGAAGATATATTCCTGAAACTGACGATGGGCGAGCAGATACCCGCTCTTGATGAGGAAGAGGGGGCTGATGACTGATGGGCGCTGTATTCAGGCGTGAGGTGAGGAGTTATTTTACCTCACCGATAGGTTATATATTTATCGCGGCATTTTTCGCGTATGCGGGCATAATGTTCTCGGTGGACAGCCTCAGCAGCGGCTACACCAAGCTGGACAGCCTGTTTTCATCACTGCTGACCATAATAATCGTGCTGATACCGATACTGACCATGCGCACCATCGCAGACGAGAAGCGCACGAGGACAGATCAGTGTCTGCTGACCGCGCCCGTAAGTCTGGGCGGGATAGTTGCGGGCAAGTTCTTTGCGGCTTTTCTGGTGTACGCTGTGGGCGTATCCATCACGGCTGTGATGGCTGTGGTGGTATCGGTATACGGTGACCCCGACTGGAACGTGGTGGTCGGCAACATACTGGCACTTCTGCTGGTGGGCGGTGCGTTCATCGCCATCGGCATTTTCTGCTCGTCATTCACCGAAAATCAGGTGGTGGCGGCGGTCATCAGCTTTATCGTGCTGATAGCGGTGTCGTTTCTGTCGGTGATAGGCTCACTTCTGCCTGCGCTGGACGAGGGACACTGGTACACTAAGGTCGTTGAGGGCATAAGGACTGCGCTGACGCAGGTGTCTTTCAGCGAAAGGTATTTTGATTTCACATACGGCGTGTTCAATTTCTCGAACGTGGTATTTTTCATCAGCGCTATGGTGGCGTTCCTGTTCCTGACAGTGAGAGTGCTGGAAAAGCGCCGCTGGAGTTAAGGGGGTGTCGCAGATGGAAAATAACGAAGAGAAAGTTTCGGCTGACGTTAAGGACGTGCTGAAACAGATAGTTGAAGAGGAAAAGGCTGACAAGTCAGAAAAGCCCGAAAAGCCTAAGAAAGTGCGCAGTGAGGGCACAGCTAAGAAGCTGAAGCACGGCACTATGGCAACGGTGTTCACATGCATATTTCTGGCACTGCTGGTGCTGGTGAACGTGGTGACTACTGTGCTGTTTGAGAGGTATCCCATCACCATAGACCTGACAAAGGACAAGATATATTCGATGACCGAACAGTCTGAGGAATATGTGAAGAAAGTTGACAGGGACGTGCTGGTGACAATATTTGCCGACGAGGACACCTATATCAACTATTCGGCGTACAACAAGCAAGCGGTGGAACTGCTGAAAAACTATTGCAAGCTCAACCACCACATATCATACAGGTTCGTTGATATAGACTCGAACCCTGACATAATCAAGACTTACAGCGACACTATCTCGTCGTTTGACATAATCTTTGAAACTGACAGCGAGGTGGACGGTGAGACTGTAAAGCGCACAAGAAAGCTGGGCATGGTGGATCTGCTGACCTTTAACGATCAGCTGGTATCACAGCTTTCACAGTCGGGTTACAGCATAGACATGCTGAGAGAACAGGCAGGCAATGATATGAACCTGCTGGCTTACTACGGCAGTTATGTGGAGTCATCGAATGCGGAGCAGGCTTTTACGTCTGCACTGATGACTGTCACCGACCCGAACCCTGTGGACGTTTGCTTCCTGACGGGCAGGAGCGAGGTGAAAGACCTGATCTCGGGCGGTTCTCCGCTGAGTTATTTCAGGACACTGCTGGTGGCTAACGGCTACAATGTCAGCGAGATAGACATAACTAAGGAGGATATTCCCGAAGGCACTGATATTGCTGTGATAGGTGCGCCTACTGTTGACTATCTGCCCGAAGAGGTGCAGAAGGTCAGCGACTATATGAACAACGGCGGTGAACTGGGCAAGCAGCTCATCTACATCGCATCATACAGTCAGGACAAGACACCGAACCTTGACGAATTTCTGGCAGAGTACGGTCTGGAGATAGGCAAGGGCGTTATCTGTGAAACTTACGGCGAGAACTATATCAACTACCCGTTCGTGACGGTGGCGAGCGAGTTATCGGACAATTTCAGTCAGGATATACTTTCAAAGGATCTGGTGATAAGTTCGATGTACACAAGACCTGTCAACACATTGTTTGACGAGCAGAACATGGTCACCACCGAGAAGTATGTACAGAGTACGGGCAACGCCTACACTGCCGAACTGGAATACAACGAGAACAATATACAGGTGCCGACTGACACGCTGACGAGAGGTCAGCAGTGCTATTTCGCCATCGGTTCAAAGGCTAAGTTTGCCGATGACGGCAGCGGCGACACCACTTACAGCAATCTGCTGTGCTTCGGCTCGGAGTATTTATTGCAGTCGAACATAATGTCGGCTGAACAGTACGGCAACAGCGAGTATTTCTTCAGTGTGCTCAACGGCATCACTCACAAGACAGACGGCGTGTTCATAAAGCCTAAGACCATCAAGGGCACAGCATTCGACATTGACCAGAGCAAGAAGAGCGTGCTGATGTGGACATTCATCGTCATAATACCTGTGGCTGTGCTGATAGTGGGACTTGTTGTGTGGTTAAGGAGAAAGAATAAGTAATGAACGGTAAGGTACAGGGCATCATCATATGCGGTGTTATAGCGGCAAGTCTGGCGGGAATGCTGGTCTTTCTGAAAGCGACGGACGGAGATGCCAAAAAGGAAGAGAGTTCGTCGGCGGCTGAGTCATCTTCGGCGGCAGAGACAGAACACTATTACGTGCTTTACTCTGACGAGGCTGAGGTAGTATCGCTGGCGGCTGAGAATGCGGCGGGCGGCTTCACGCTGGATAAGCCTGCATCGGGCAAAAGTTCGTGGACGATAGAGGAGATAAGCTCTGTGAACCAGAACAAGGCGATGATAGACGATGTTATATCAAAATGCGAGATGCTGGAGGCTTCAAAGATCGCGGAGGAACATGCTGATGATCTGGCGAAATACGGTCTGGCAGAACCGCAGGCGAACTTCACTGTCACCTATAAGGACGGCAGTGCGGTAAAGGTGCTGGTGGGCGATGAAGCGCCTGACAGCAAGTACAACTATGTATGTGTCGAGGGCACTGATATGGTGCAGATGGTGCTGGGCTCGCGGCTGAAATACTTCCTCAGCGGGGCGACTGATTTTGCCGACCTTGTGCTGATAGATAAGCCTGCCAGTGACAGCGACTGGCCTGAGTACGGCAAGGAGACTGTCACAAGAAGCGACTGGGACTACAAGGTGGTATTCGAGAATGATCCGAAGAACATCGAGGGCATGATGTCAAGTCAGGTAATAAGCGAGCCGATATTCGCATATCTTAACATTACGGGTTCAAGTGCGGTGACACATGGCATGTGGGGTCTGACGGCGTACAAGTGCGTATCGGCATCGAACGATGAAGCAACGCTTAAAGAGTACGGGCTTGATGAGCCGCGATGCGTGGTGACGCTGAAAGGCGAGGACTACGACTACAAGCTGTCAGTGGGAAATGATGCCTTTGATGACAGTGTAGCTGAGACTGATACTCCCGTTAAACTGGGCTGTTACTGCACCATCGAAGGTGTGGCGGGCTGCAACGCAGTGTACATCATACCCGAAGAGAGTCTGCCGTGGGTGACTTTCAAGATAGAGGACGTTATATCAAATCTGATGACTTCTAACTATCTGGTTGACCTGGAAAAAATGAGCATTGAGTTCGACGGCGAGGAAACGGTCTACGAAATGACCACCAACGGCGGCAGCACCGACACCGATGAAAACGGCAAGGCGGCTGATGTGACGGCTGTAAAGGTCGGCGGAAAGGAGCTTGACGTTTACCAGTACAAGAGCCTTTACCAGTTCATCATGGGTTGTCCCACCAACGAGATATGCTTTGATGACCCTGAGGGAGAGCCGCAGGTGGTCATAAAAGAGATACGCAAGGACGGCGGCGAAGATGTTATAGAGCTGTACAAGGACACTGCAAGGCGTTACATCGTAAAGCTCAACGGCAAGACCTCGTTCAGGATACAAAGCACTTGGGTGGACAGTCTGAAAACCAACATGGACAGCCTGTACAACGGCGGCAAGGTGAACGACAACTATTAAAAGGCGCAGGGCGGTCACGGAAAGGGCTGACTTCGGCAGATATGCGGTCGGTCATCACCAAAATGATAAGAAAAAAGGCGCAGGGCGGTCAGAACGTTCGGCGGAGAGAAACATTAAACGACAAACATTCAGAAAGGCGGAGAGATAAATGAGCGAAACAAAGAAATTTTTCACATACAAGGGACTTCCTCTGGTGAGAAAGGGAAATCAGCTGTATTACGGCAATATGTATGACGAGTTCGTGGTTTGGATGGAGATAAAGCACACCAAGAAAGTCGGCGAACTGGAAGTTGCTGACAAGGTGAAGATAAGAAAGATGTCCACCGACCTGACAAAGCCTACCATAGACAAGCAGACCGATACCGAAAGCCTGTATGATGCGCTGGATATTGCCTGCGCGTGGCTGAAAGTAAAGGCATAAGGGGCTGAGCAGCGGGCAGTGCTTTGAGGCATTTTTTCCTGCGTGTGAAGCGGGGAAAAGACGAAAGCGGGCGGTTTCAGCGCCTGATATTGCCTGCGCGGTGAAAGTCAAGGCTTGACGGGGCGACTGCTTTGCGCGAAATGGACTATACGGATATTTTGCGGGAATGAGACTGTTCCCCTGAATGGAAGGAAATAGTAAAATGATAAGCGGAGACCGTGTATCGGTCTCCGTTTTTGGGAGTTGAATATGGAATACATTGACATCGGCGGTGTGAAGATAGAAAAGACTGCGGCGCTGGCACCGATGGCTTCGGTGGCGGACAAGTCTTACAGACTGCTTTGCAGAGAATTCGGGGCGGCTTACATGGTAAGCGAGATGATCTCTTCAAAGGGGCTGTGCTACGGCGACCGCAAGACAGGTGAGCTGTGTGAGATAGAGCCGCAGGAGCGTCCGTATGCACTGCAAATATTCGGTGAAGACCCGTATTTTATGGGCAAGGCGGCTTATCTGCTGGGAAAGTATGAGCCTGACATCATAGATATAAACATGGGGTGTCCTGTGCCGAAGATAGTCGGGAACGGTTCGGGTTCAGCGCTGATGAAGGACATTCCGCGAGCGGTGGAGATAGCCCGCGAAACGGTGAAGAACGCGGGGTGTCCCGTGACGGTGAAGTTCCGCGCAGGGTGGGACGACACTAGCATAAACGCGGTGGAGTTCGCGAAAGCCCTTGAACAGACGGGCGTGGCGGCTATGGCGGTACACGGCAGGACGCGGGCGCAGTTCTATTCGGGGGAAGCCGACCGTGAGATCATCAGGCAGGTGAAGCAGGCGGTGAGTGTGCCTGTGTTCGGCAACGGAGATGTGACCGACGGCGAAAGCTGCAAGCAGATGTACGAGCAGACAGGCTGTGACCTTGTGATGCTGGCGCGGGGAAGCTACGGCAGACCTTGGGTGTTCCGCGAGATAAGACATTATCTGGAAACAGGGGAAGCCCTTCACCCGCTGACGGTGAAAGAGCGCATGGAGATAATGCTGAAACACTGCGGGTATCTCTGCAAATACAAGGGCGAGGAACGCGGCATGAAAGAGGCGCGCAAGAATGTGGCGTGGTATGTGAAAGGTCTGCCGAACTCGGCAAAGCTGAGGGCGGAATGCGGCGAACTTTCGACTTACGTGCAGGCTGAGAAGATGGCGGCAAGGGTCATCGGGCAGATGGGTGAATGAGGTTTATCATATGGATAGATCGGATATGCGCGGCGGACGGCGGCAGCGTCTGTCAGCGGGGGCGAAAGTCAGATAAAAGTGACAGGTCTCGGTTCAAATAACGAGGGAGGAATAACTATGAAGCTATCAGACAACAGGATAATGCAGGAAGATGTTGAGCGTGCTTCGGCGGCTGAGTTCATCGACTGGGAGAGATTTAAGGGCAGGACTGTGCTGGTGACAGGCGCGACAGGTCTTATCGGCGGGCAGGTGGTCATGGCACTTCTGAACGCGAATGCTGAGCGCGGGCTGGGCATGAAAGTCATCGCAGCGGTGCGCAATAAGGAAAAGGCTGAGAAGCTCTTTAAGTACGCTGACAAGTCGGCGCTGGAACTGCTGGTGCAGGACGTGAATGAGCCGTACAGCTATGAGGGCGGCATCGACTTTATAATACACGGTGCGAGCATAACAAGTTCAAAGGCGTTTGTTGAATACCCTGTGGAGACTATCTTCACGGCGATAAACGGCACGAAAAACCTGCTGGAGCTGGCGAAGTCAAAGCAGGTGGAGGGCATGGTATACCTTTCATCGCTGGAGGTCTACGGTGTGGTGGATTTTGCGCTCAGTTCGGTGGACGAAAAGACATTCGGCAGTATCGACCCGATGAGTGTGAGAAGCAGTTATTCTGAGGGCAAGAGGATAGTGGAAACGCTGTGTACCTCATATGCGCACGAATACGGTGTGCCTGTAAAAGTTGCAAGGCTGTGCCAGAGCATGGGTGCAGGTGTCGGATATAATGACGGCAGAGTTTTCGCGCATTTTGCGAGGGCAATTATTGAGGGTACGGACATAGTGCTTATGACAGACGGTTCGACCGAACGCAACTACTGTTACATCAGCGATGCGGTGACGGGCATACTGACCGTTCTGCTGAAAGGCGAGAGTGCGGAGGCATACAATGTTGCCAACAAGGACACGCTCATCTCCATAAAGGACATGGCGCAGATGCTTATTGACAACTACCCTGACAGCGGGACTTCACTGAAATTCAACATAGCGGAAGATGTGACGAAGCTGGGGTACAATCCGAAAGTCAAGATGAACCTTGCCACCGACAAGGCAGAAGCGCTGGGCTGGCATGCGCAGGTAGGTCTGAAAGAGATGTTTGACAGGCTTATCGAGAGCATGAAGGCAGACAGGTGACATAAGAAAAACGCTGAGGGACTGTGAGCCTTCAGCGTTTTGTTGTTTTTATGGTCTTATCATGCTGAAAAGTCAGCAGATCAGCTTATGAGCCAGTTGAGTATCTGGAAGTTGGGCTTATCGTCGCCGCTGATGAATTCTACGGTGACGGTGTGTTCTGCGGCTTCATCGGAAGAGAATATCTCATCGGCTTTGGCGTAGTTGCCCCAGCCGCCGGGAAAATCGCCGTCTATGATGACGGGTTCATTATCATCGACCTTGACTGCCACCTGACCGAAATCGCCCTTGATATTTTTGAGATACAGCATGCCGAGATTTTTGCAGTTTATCTTGAAAGTCGCACTGCCGCCCGACTCACTGCCCCAGCCGCCGTTGAAGTTAGCGAACTGTATGCGCTTGGTGAAAGTTCCCGCATCGACCACCTCGACGGTCTCGGGGGTGTCCATCGAACCCAGTGAAGCGCCTGCAAATTTGTCGCCTGTGGGGGACTCTGTCGCCGCAGGGTCAAAGGGGGTGACTTCCTTATTTTCGTTGGCGAGGTTCTCCTTGACCTGCTCGAAGAGGTTCAGCACGCACTGCGCCATAACAGCGTGACCCGCATCGTTGGGGTGAACGTTGTCGTTGGAGGTATCCTTCCACTGGAAATTGCCCGCATCTATTTCGGGGATGATGGCATCGTGGTAGGATATGAACGGTATGTTGTAGGTCTGTGCGACCTTTAAATGCGCGTTCTGTGGTGAGCCGCCGCCTTCGGTGGAAGGCTCGATAATTATTACAGCGGGCTGATTTTCCATAGCAAGGCACTGTCTTACAAGGCTGTCCATAGTGGACTGATACAGCTCGTTGTCCTGATCGTTGATGAACTCGATGAAGATAATATCGCTTTCTTCGGGGACATCACGGGAAGCCCTGTGTACCGCGCAGTAGGAGTCAGTCGCGCCGATGCCTGCATTAGTGCCCAGCACATAGTAGCCCATATTTTCTTCCCACCATGCGTTTATCAGGTTGGTGTACTGCTTTGCAGAACCTGTCGCGCCCGAACCTGCTGTGATGGAGTCGCCCAGATAACAGATATTGGTTATCGCTTTGGGGTCATCGACCGCGCGTTGGAGTTTTGCGGCTAAACGCGAAGTATCGCCGCGATAGAGGAGCGATCTGCCCAGCATATTTTCGGTCGCGCCTTTGGTAAAATCGTAAGCGCCGTCATTGACGGGGTACTGTGCGAGAAGCTGAGCGGAGAGCGAGTCATCTGCGGGAGTTTCCGCCGTTTCTGCGGTGCTTTCGGCTTCTTCGGGCGTGCTTTCAGCGGGAGCTTCTGCTGAACTTTCGGCAGAATTTGCGGCTGAGTTTTCAGCTTTTGCGGAGCTGTCAGCGCTTTCACCACAGCCGACAAAAGCGGAAGCACAGACAGATAATGCAATTAATAAAGCGAGAGTTTTTTTCATAATAATATTCCTTTCATTTTTATAATTTCCTATTTTATTTATACCTCATAATCATTGACGCGAACGCCGCCTTTTTAATTCATAATTCATAATTGGTTGACATGACCGAAAGTGAGCTGTTTTATCGCGGGTTTGGCAAACTTTGGGTAGGGCGGGGGCTTTTGTAATTCATAATTCATAATTCATAATTCATAATTGGTTGACATGACCGAAAGTGAGTTGTTTTATCGTGGGTTTGGCAAACTTTGGGTAGGGCGGGGGCTTTTGTAATTCATAATTCATAATTCATAATTGTTGGCAGGGTCGGAAGTTCGCTGTTTTATCGCGTATGTGCGGCAAATTTTGGGTAGGGCGGGGGCTTGCCCCCGCCGCTTGATTATTGCCATACCGTGTTACATTACTATACCGTGTTACACCGCCGAATTATCGGGGATTTTCGCGATGGTTCGCCGTTTTATCGCGGGTGTGTGCGGGTCGAACGGCGGGAGCAAGCCCCCGCCCTACACTATTGACAGGCTTATCCTTTGGAGAGATGACCGACCGCTTTGACTCGCGCTGTGCTTTGTGTTCTTGCTGTGCTTTGTGGGCGGCACAGCATTCTCGCGTGCATGCCAATAATTATGCATTATGCATTATGAATTATGAATTAAATTTATTATACACCATCTTTGTGAATTTTTCAATAGCTCTCCCGCTAAAGCAAGCGAAAATCGCATGGAAAAGTCTTGTGCATTGTGCCAAAAATCTTAGTTTAATTTTGTCCTGTTGCATATAGCAAAATCAGGTAAAAAATGCTATAATAAATAGTATGTGATATAGCGAACGACATTAATATAAATATATATATCCCTTTAGCACACTACTGCAAAATACCTTTATCAATGGGGAAAAACTGAGTTGATGTTATCTTTTCCCCGCCGCAGGCGGGGGAAAGATAACCGCCAACTGTATTTGGTTCCCGATATAACATCGTTTATTTTGGTGTGTCAGCGGGATAACCACATAAATATATATCCCGTACTCACAGCCACCAAAAACGGTGCGTCTGTGAGCGCTGAATGCAGAAATATAAACAGTCTTGGAGGACTTGTTATGAGATCAAATAAAATTACAGATATGTTCCGACGTGTCATGCCTGCGGTGATGTGTGTTGCAGTGATGCTTTCGGGGGCGGGGTGCTACCTGCTGCCCGATGAGGAGGAAGCCGCTATACCGCCCGCTGTAAAAGCCAGCGAGGTAAGCTATACCACAGTCACGGCGAAACGCAAGGATATTGAGAAGAAACTTACATCGACGGGGACAGTCACTGCTGAAAGGCAGTATGACCTCAGCTATGAAAAACAGAGCGGTGTCATATCTCAGTTCTATGTTAGAGCGGGCGATCATGTGGCTGAGGGCGATCCCATCTGCGAGATAGATACCACCGATCTTGATGACCAGATAGCCGAAAAGGAGCTTTACCTGCAAAAGGCTAAACTAAATGTCGATATGATATGGGAGAGCGGCGGCACTCAGGCGCAGATAGACTCGGCTTATGTTGATGTTCAGCTGATAGAACGCGAGCTGAACAAGCTAAAAGCCAACAAAGAGGGCGCAGTGCTTCGTTCGCCCATAGACGGTGTGGTATCACAGCTGGCAGATGTACGCGCAGGGGACAATGTAAGTTCGGGGCAGACGGTCGCTACTGTTATCGACACAACGGCTCTGTATATTGCTGTGAAGCCTGATGATCTCACTAAATTCCCTGTTGACACGAAAGTGCAGATACGCATAAATCAGGATTTTTATGACGGCATAGTTTTCATGGACCCGAACGCTCTGGCAGACTATCAGGCTGAGGTCAAGGCGAGCCATGAGGAAGAGGACAAGACGGGCATCGCATATGAAGCTGACACCATATACGTTCGTTTTGACGGTGAAGCGCCTGCTGATGCGCTGGGTCAGCTGGCAGATGTGATATTGGTGCTTGACAGAGTTGAGAATGCGGTAGTCATTTCAAACAATCTCATCAAAAAAGTTGACGGCGAGCAGGTAGTCTACCTTTTAAAAGACGGTGAAAAAGTTGCTGTACCTGTTGAAGTTGGGTTATCGACGGGTTCGCAGTCGGAGATACTTTCGGGAGTATCTGAGGGTGACGAACTGGTACTTAAATAATTCATAATTCATAATGCATAATGCATAATTATTGGCATGCACGTTTCGTCAATTCATAATTCATAATTCATAATGCATAATTATTGACATGCATTGGAGAATGCCGTGCCGCCAACGAAGCGGAGTAAGCATAACAAGCTATGCGCGAGTTGAGCTTTCCGTCCACCCTTTCGCGAAAGGGTGGCGGGGAGCGCGAGGGGCAGAGCCTCTCGCATCGGGGAACGGCAAAGCGGCGATACAAACAAAACCAGTTGGGCGAACAAAGAAAACGACGGAAAGAGGTCAAAGCATTCGACCAAAGCAAGCCAAAAGCGGGCAATTCGCCAAGAAAAGTGCGTACTCAATTCCCGTGAACAGCACTCCCCATGTGCGGGTGACGAATTGCCCGCGTCCACCAGCCGAACAGCGGAGCGTCTTCGGCGGTCGTGGCGCAGTCCCCCGCGATAGAATGTCAATATTCAAGGCACAATAATATGCGGGCGGGTGGGCGGGGAACCCCCCCATAAAAAGAGAACTGCCAGCCCGAAAATGCAAGTGCGCAAAGTAAATAAGATGCACACAAAGTTCGCCGCGCACACACTCGCGATAAAACGGCGA
>NZ_CACWPP010000080.1 GCF_902762735.1 uncultured Ruminococcus sp. | reverse complement strand
CACACCACAAAAACAGCGGCTATACAGAACTTAAGGTTCTTGGCGTGTGGCGCTCAATTATCCTTTTGTTTACCGCATTTTTAGTTGGTGTGCTAAAGGAATAGTCATATACTTTATCGCTCATTGATAAGCGCCATGACATCTTCGGCAGTTATGGTGGTCAGCAGTTTTTCGGTCTCCGCAATATCCGTCACCTGATGGCTGTCAAGGTATTCGATGGCGCGCATATCCTTTTTGCTTTTCAGTGCGCCCGCCACGTTCCTGACACCTCGCGCGTTGCCGAAATCCGCCGCCGCCGACTTCTGTGCCAGCAGTTCTGTCAGCAGACCGTCAATGCCGTCCTCAAAGCAGTTGCCGTCTGCGGCGGCAGTCTTTTTGAGTATCTCCAGCATCTCAGCGGGGGTGTAGTCCTCAAAGATTATCTCGTTGGTGAAACGGCTGCTGAGACCCTGATTTGTCGCCAGAAACTCGTCCATATCCTTTGAATAGCCCGCGATTATCACGCAGAGGTCGTTTCTGTGGTTTTCAACCTGTGCCACCAGTTCGTTTATGGCTTCTCTGCCGAAGTCGTTCTCGCCGCCCTGTGCCAGTGAATATGCTTCATCAATGAACAGCACACCGCCCAGCGCTTCTTCTACCTTTTCGCGGGTGCGTGCGGCAGTCTGACCGACATAGCCCGCCACCAGATTGCTTCGGTTGCATTCCACCAGCTGACCCTTTGACAGCGCCCCCAGCGAATGATAGATATTGCCGATTATCCTTGCAACGGTGGTCTTACCTGTACCCGCGTTGCCCTTGAATACCATGTGCAGTGTGCCGAAACCCTGTGTCTTTCGGTTTAACTGTGCAAGCCGCTGATTTACCTTAGCAGATGCCACCAGCGCCCGTACCTGTGCCTTTACCGAACCCAGACCTGTCAGTTCTTCCAGTTCGCGCACATAGTCATCGGCAGTCTTGCCCTTATCGCTGCTTACGCCCTGACTGCCTTTCAGCGCCGCTATATCTTCCTTTTTGATGATAAGGAAATCGTTCCTGCTGTGTTCCTGTCCGTCCGCAAGACGGTTAGCCTGCTGTTTTATCACATCATCAAGGACGTTGCGCACACCTCGCGCGTTGCCGAAATCCTTCTTTGATGCCCGCGCTTCTATGACATCGCGAATATCCTTGTCAGTGCCAACGTCCAGCATGAATTTCTGCGCCGATACCATGCTTTTGAAGATGGACACCATCTCATCGGCAGTGTAGTCCTCAAAGTCGATGGTGTTGGACATCCTGCTTCTCAGACCCTGGTTCTTGTCAAGAAATCTGTTCATTTCAGGACCGTAGCCCGCGATTATCACCATTATGCTGTCGCGGTGGTTCTCCATCTCTGTCAGCAGAGTCTCGATGGCTTCCTTGCCGTAAGTGTCGTTGTCATCACGGCAAAGCGAATATGCCTCATCAATGAAGAGAATACCTCCCATAGCCTCCCTGACCTTTTCGCTGACCTGCTTTGCGGTCTTGCCGTATACGCTTGATATGAGGTCTTTTCGCGTACACTCCACAAAATGCCCCTTAGGGAGAACGCCCAGCCTTCTGTATATCTTTCCGATTATCCTTGCAACGGTGGTCTTGCCCGTACCCGCGTTGCCTGTGAATACCATGTGCAGTGTGCCGTTCGATGCCGCCGCTATGCCCTGTTCTGCACGCATCTTGTTGACTTTCACCTGATTTACCACCGTCTGCACCGATGCTTTCACCGATGCAAGACCTGTCATGGCATTCAGCTTGTCAAGCAGTTCTTCAACTGTTTCGGCAGATTCGCCCGAATTTATATCCTCTTCTGTGATGACATAGTAATCATCGCCTGCCGCCCGCCTTTTCTTTGAAAGACGGTTGGACATGCTGACATAAGCCTCAGTCAGTATCCTTTCAAGGTCTTTTGAATAGGTAAAGTCGGGCTGGGAAGCCATGTTCTCCAGCTTTTTCCTCAGCACCAGCTTTGCCGCATCGTTTATGACAAGGCTTTTGCTTTCTGCCAGCCTGTCTGTTATCGCCATCAGGTCATCGGTCGAATACTTGCCCAGCACCACCGTCCTTAGATTGAACAGCGCCGCTATCTTAGGCTTTTTCAGCAGGAGGTCTTCGGTCTCCTTTTCTTTGCCTGTAATTATCAGCGTCACACAGCCGTTTGCCGATCTTATCGCGCTGTATATACGGTCGAGTATCTTTGACCCGACACCGTGACCGTTCTCGTCATCAAATTCGTGGATATTGTCTATCAGCAGACAGCCGCCCATCGCATTGTCGAAAAGTTCCTGTATGCGGCTGTCAAGTTCCTCATTGTCATCAGTCAGCAGTGAGTCGTAATCGGTCACCACAGGTTCTTCAAAAGCCGATATGCCCAGCGCATTCAGCGTCCTGCATGCGGCGAATGCGGCAGTCGTTTTGCCGCAGCCGTCAGGTCCCAGTATCTTGATGTTGTTGAGGATTATCGCTTCTGTGCCTGCGCGCTTCTTTTCTGTCTGCAATACGTTTACGATGTCGTTGAGGGCAGTTTTCAGCTCACCCATGCCGACAACATCTTTCATGCCTTTCTCAACGATGGGGGATATTTTATCTTTTTTAGCGCTTTTGTCTGCGGGCTTTTTGCCAAACAGCGGAAGTTTTCTGCCCTCGCCGCTGTCAGATCCCGGCTTCTCTTCACTGACTGTCACCCTGTTTGCATTCATCGGCTTTTCAGTGCTGACAGCCGCCCCGCCGATGTGTATATCTTCCATCGGCTTTGCAGAAAGGTCAAAGGATATGTGCTTGAACACCTTGTCTTTCAGCCATGCCTTTTCGCGCACAAAAGCAAGACCCTCGCCTGCTTTTATGGCATCTGCGAGGTCTTTTGCATACAGTGCGCCGTCAGTGTCGATGTACAGACGCATAACTTTTTTGCACAGCTTGCCCGCCGCTTTGTCACTGCCCTGTTCAAGATACAGTGCGGCAAGGCGAAGCATGTAACTTTCTTCATACTGCATGTCAATGAAGCTTTCAAGCGCCTGTATCTGTTCTTCCGCCGAACCGCCTGTGCGCAGTGCCAGTTCATACCTTGCCGCTCTGTAATAATAACCATCGGGATCGGCTTTGCCGCTGTCCAGAAAACTTCTCAGCACATCATACTTCCCGCAGGCAAGGCATACGCCCGCTATCATGCCCAGCTCTTCATCAGAACCGCCCAGCTCAAAACTGCGCATGTACCATTCAAGGCACTGTCCGAAAGCGCCTTTCTTCTCGTAGGCTTTGCCGATGGCATGTGCCTCGCTCTTTGAGGTGCATGCTTCGGGGCGCATGCCTGCGCTCGCCTCGATTATCCTATCGTAGTTCTTTTCGCCTTTTGCCGATAAAATATCCATACCAAACAGCCTCTTAATTCACATCGAAATCCGCGATAAGCCCTGTCAGCTTCTCAACGTCCTGTTCTGACATGTTTGAAAGTCTTTCAAACTTGAACTCCCTGTCAATGCCCACAGAGGGTATCCTCAGCCTTACATGCACCAGCTGTGATGTATCCAGCTGTATCTCCACTTCTACCCTTGTGCCTTTTGGCAGACCCGCAGGCAGTTCGATAACGCTCTCTGAGATTATCCTGACATCTGAAAGTTCCTTGAATTCGCCCTCAGTTATCGAAAGTTCTATCTTGTCCTGCGACTCTGAAGCTGTCTTGAAAGGCAGGCTTGACACCGCAGGCAGAGTAGTGTTGCGCTCTATCAGCTTGCGGTTGTACTTGCGCAGTGTCATCTCCTCAAGGGCAACTATTCCTATCGAGTGCGAGCATACATCGGAGATCTTTCTCTGCTCACTTTCGCTGTTTTCAAGATATTTACCGTAGAGCGCCGCACCCATAGCCACCACTTCATCGGGATTTACCTCGTGTGACAGCGGCATGTCCAGCAGTTTTGTCAGGTTCTCTTCTATATAAGGTATCCTGCTTGAACCGCCCACAAGTATCGCCTTGTCGATGTCTTTCGCAGTCAGCCCCGCATCGCTGATGGCTGTCTTTACGCAGAATTCGGTGCGCTTGTACAGCTTTGCGACTATCTTCTCAAAGTCAGCCCTTTGCAGTACGAAACTCTCCTTAAATTCGCCCGTCCTTACGGGTATCACAGTTTTCTCCTGTCGGCTGAGGCTTATCTTAGCTTTTTCAGCGCGGGTGAATAGTTCCTGATAAACGTCCTTGTACTCGTCGTCCTCAAGGTCAATATCGTACTTGTCGTCGATATAGTCATTTATAAGGTCAACAATTTCTTCATCGAAAAATCTGCCGCCCACATTTTTAAGACCTTTTGTGCTTTTTACCGCAACGTCCTTGCCGTCAACTCTTATGACAGTCACATCGAAAGTTCCGCCGCCCAGATCGTAGACCAGTATATTGCCGTGTTCCAGCTTACTGCTTGATGCATAGTACAGCGCGGCGGCAGTGGGTTCATTGATGGTGCGCACCAGTTCAAGACCCGCTATCTTCGCGGCATTTTCGGTGGCAGTTCTCTCGGCATCGGTAAAATATGCGGGTATGGTTATGACTGCTTTTTTCACAGGCACATCATTTCCCAGGAAATCATTTGCATCAGATGCGAGTTTTTTGAGTATCAGCCCCGAGATCACTTCGGGCGAATACTCAGTGCCGTCTGAGGTGGTGAACCTGTAATTTTTGTCGCCCATGTGATTTTTTATGGCAGAGACCACATCATCTGGAAAGCATATGCTGTTCTCTTTGGCGGCCTGTCCCACCACCACCGAACTTCCGCTCTCAAAATACACCACCGACGGAGTGGTGCGCTGACCCTCCATATTTGTTATTACCTGCGGTTCGCCCTTGTCGTCTATGTAAGAGCATACCGAATAAGTTGTACCAAGATCAATACCTAAAATCATGTTTATCCCCCGGATCTATGTTAAACGGCAGATGATGTCCGTTTCCCTGCGGATCACGCCGTTTATATCAATTCACAAAATACCGAGTATATTATATCACACAAGGGTCGTTTTTGTCAATACATTATAATATATGACTATCCCTTTAGCACACCACTGCTAAATACCTTTATCAATGAGGAAAAACTGAGTTGATGTTATCTTTCCCCAGCCGCAGGCGGGGGAAAGATAACCGCCAACTGTATTTGGTTCCCGATATAACATCGTTTATTTTGGTGTGTCAGCGGGATAACCACATTATAATATAGGAGCAGAGAGATCAATTTACGGAATCCCAATTTGGCTGTGTATCATAAGCAATACACATCATAATTGGGAGTTTACGGAAAATGCAAAGATACGCATAAGCACCACGATGACAGTTCATGGCGTTAAGCACATTCTTCTCCCGTCTGCGGCAGGGAAGAATGCACATAAAACAGCCGTATTTTTTATGTGACTATCCTTTTGGCACATCGCCCGAAAATGCGGTAAACAAAAGTATGACCGAGCGTTGTATATCTTTTTCTTCCTCTCTCCTGTGGCAGATGACCTGTGCAGAACGAACAAAAAAGGCATATATGACGATACCGAAGCAGACTGCCCGTCCGCTTCGGTATTTTTGCATTACATATAAGGCGCGGCTACTTCTGCATGTGACTGCTGAAATGTTCTGTCAGCCGCCGTGCCGCTGTTTTCGTATCTTCGGGGTCTCCGAATGTTGAGAAGCGGAAATATCCCTCGCCGCATTTGCCGAATCCCTCACCGGGAGTGCCGATCATCTGTAATTCGTTCAGCAGCATATCAAAGAACTCCCAGCTGCCCATGTCATTCGGGCATTTCAGCCAGATATAGGGAGCATTTTTACCGCCCGTGTACCATATGCCCAACTCGTCCAGCGCCTGCATGAGTATTCGTGCGTTCTGCTTGTAAACTGCGATATTCTCATGTATCTGCCGCTGACCTTCAGGCGTGAACACCTCGCAGGCGGCACGCTGGATAATGTATGAAACACCGTTGGTCTTTGTCGTCCTGTTTCGCACCCACATATCATTGAAGGTCATGCCGTTCCTTTTCAGTTCTTTCGGGATCACGGTATAGCCGAGCCTCGTTCCCGTGAAGCCCGCAGTCTTTGAGAGCGAGCATATCTCAATGGCGCAGGTGCGTGAACCCTCTATCTCAAAGATAGAATGCGGCAGTTCATCGTCCTCGATAAAGGCTTCATAAGCCGCATCGAACAGTATCACCGAGTTATGTGCGTTTGCGAAGTCCACCCATTTTTTCAGCTGTTCTCTGCTGTAAACAGCACCCGTTGGGTTGTTTGGTGAACATATGTAGATAAGCTCTGCATCTGTGTCATCATCTGGCAGTGGCAGAAAACCGTTCTCGCGTGATGACGGCAGATGGACTATCTCCCTGCCGCCCATGACATTCGCATCGACATATGCGGGGTAAGCAGGTTCGATTATCAGCGAACGGTTCGAGCGGTCGAAGAGGTCGAGAATATCACCGAGTTCATCGGAAGCGCCGCTGGAGATGAAAACTTCGTCATCAGCAACGGAGACTCCGCGTGTGCGGTAGTAGTCAGCCACTGCGGTGCGCAGGAAAGGTGCGCCGCATTCGGGCATGTAGCCGTTGAATGTGTCTGCCTTAGCCTGGTCGTCAGCCGCCGCATGGAGACCTTTGATAACAGCATCGCACAGCGGCAGGGAAACATCGCCTATACCCATGCGGTAAAGATGAGTGTCAGGGTGTTCGGCAAGATACGCCTTTGTTTTCTGGGCGATATTGTAGAAAAGATATGAGCTTTTCAGGTGTGAGTAATTCATATTCGGTGTAAGCATGGTCATTCTCCTTTCGATGCACTGCGTTCATGTGCCGCTGAAACAAAGCCCGAAAACAGCGGGTGAGGGCGGTTTGGGCGGCTCTTGAATTCGGGGTGGAACTGTACGCCCACGTAGAAATCGCGGTCGGTAAGCTCGACAGTCTCTACCAGTCTGCCATCGGGCGATATGCCCGAAAGTGTCAGCCCCGCAGTGGTCAGGCGCTGGCGGTAGTCATTGTTGAACTCGTAGCGGTGGCGGTGGCGCTCGCTGATAAGTTCACTGCCGTAACAGCGGTGCATGGTGGTGTTTTCGGCTATCTTGCATGGGTAAGCGCCCAGCCTCAGCGTGCCGCCCTTGTCGATGGAATCGCTCTGACCGGGCATGAAGTCGATGACTTTGTTTTTGCAAAGCTCGTTGAATTCGCCCGAATCTGCATCTTCAATGCCGCAGACGTTCCTTGCGTATTCGATAACAGCTATCTGCATGCCCAGACATATCCCGAAAAACGGCAGACCGTTCTCGCGTGCGTACCTGACAGCGGTTATCATGCCTTCTATGCCGCGTCCGCCGAAGCCTCCGGGTACGATGACACCGCTGACATCAGCCAGCTTTTCTGCGATGTTATCATCGGTCAGCTTTTCTGAATCCACCCACTTTATCTCAACATGTGTGCCCAGCGAGTAACCCGCGTGGCGCAGCGCTTCCGCCACGGAAAGGTAAGCATCGTGAAGTTCGGTGTACTTGCCCACAAGTGCGATATTCGTGATGCTGTCAGCAGCTTTTATCCTGCTGACCATCTCACGCCATTCATCAAGATGCGGGCGGGGTGCAGTTATGCCCAGCCGCTGACAAACGACCTCTGAAAATCCCGAACTTTCAAGCATCAGCGGTGCTTCGTAAAGGTCGGGAAGCGTCAGGTTCTCTATGACGCATTCTTCCTTAACGTTGCAGAAAAGCGCTATCTTGCGGAAAATTGACGGTTCAAGAGGTCTGTCACAGCGCAGGACGATAATATCTGGGTTTATGCCCATGCCCTGCAATTCCTTGACTGAATGCTGTGTGGGCTTTGACTTGTGTTCATCTGAACCGCTGAGGAACGGTACAAGTGTGACATGTATGAACAGCGCATTCTCTCTGCCGACTTCCAGTGAGATCTGGCGGACAGCTTCGATAAACGGCTGTGACTCGATGTCGCCGATAGTGCCGCCTATCTCGGTGATGATGACATCTGCATCTGTCTTTTTGCCGACAGAATAAACGAACTCCTTTATCTCGTTGGTGATATGCGGTATGACCTGCACCGTCGAACCGAGATACTCGCCGCGCCTTTCTTTGTTCAGCACGTTCCAGTATACCTTGCCTGTGGTCAGGTTTGAATAGCGGTTGAGGTCCTCGTCGATGAAACGCTCGTAGTGACCGAGATCGAGATCTGTCTCAGCCCCGTCCTCGGTGACATATACCTCGCCGTGCTGATAGGGGCTCATAGTTCCGGGGTCAACGTTTATGTATGGGTCGAGCTTCTGGGCGGCAACGATAAGCCCGCGTGATTTCAGCAGTCTGCCCAGCGATGCCGCAGTTATGCCCTTGCCCAGTCCCGATACTACACCGCCTGTTACGAATATGTATTTTCTCATGTACACAACTCCTCGTTTTATTTGTATGCGCCTGAAAAAGGCACAAAAAAAGAGGCAGGTACGCCCGAAGAGATCACTCCGAGACGCCCTTGCCTCCATTATTATATATGTATTATACACCCTGATGAAGTTTTTGTCAATAACATCAGGCACAAAAATATGAAGTTAGACTAATCAAATCTTGCAGAAATTTCACAAAGTTGCAAATCACACTTGACAAAAATGAATTTTTGAGATATAATTCTTGCATATTCAACTGAACAACGATGAGCAAAGGCGTTCATACTTTCAGCACTGCGGTGGTGAGAGCATGGGCGCTTTATCTTTTTTAGGAGTGATATGAATGAAAATTGAAGGCGAAGTACGTATACCGTCGGGCTGTGCCATAGCGGCGGTCATTTCACGGGAGGGCAAGGGCATCACAGGCGATGTCATATACAATGCCATGAAGCCGATGCACGACCGCTCGAACGGTCTGGGCGGCGGCTTTGCGGCATACGGTATCTACCCCGAGTACAAGGAGCTTTTCGCGTTCCACATTTTCTTTGACCACCGCTCTACCCGCAAGGAATGCGAGGCTTTTCTTAAAGAGCGCTTTGAGGTCGTAAAGGGAGAGCTTATCCCCACGCGCAAGATACCGCAGATAACCGATGAACCGATCATATGGCGCTACTTCGTCAGACCGCTGGGTTCGATGCTGTTATCCGAACATGTGGACGAGAACGAGTTCGTCGCAAGAACAGTGACAAAGATAAACACCGAGATGAAAGGCGCATACGTTTTCTCCAGCGGCAAGAACATGGGCTGTTTCAAGGCAGTGGGATTTCCCGAAGATGTGGGCGTGTTCTATAAGCTGGAGGAATACGAAGGCTATTCGTGGACAGCACACGGACGTTACCCCACAAACACGCCGGGCTGGTGGGGCGGCGCACACCCCTTCTCAATGCTGGACAGTTCGGTGGTACACAACGGTGAGATCTCCAGCTATGATGCCAACCGCCGTTTCATCGAAATGTTCGGCTACAAATGCACTTTGCAGACCGATACCGAAGTCATCACATATATCCTCGACTACCTGATAAGGCGGCAGGGACTTACGCTGGAAGAGGCGGCATCTGTCATAGCCGCACCTTTCTGGTCTACCATAAACGGCAAGCCCGAAAAGGAAAAAGAAAAGCTGACATATCTGAGAACTGTGTTCTCAAGTCTGCTGATAACAGGTCCGTTCTCGATAGTTTACGGCTGGAACGGCGGGCTGATGGCGCTCAACGACCGCCTGAAACTTCGCTCGATGATAACTGCCGAAAAGAACGACCGCGTGTTCATCGCCAGCGAGGAAGCGGCAGTCAGGGTGATGGAACCCGATGCTGAGAATTTTTATGCGCCCGCAGGCGGCGAGCCTGTCATAATTAAGGTCAAGGAGGGTAAATTCTGATGGTCGAACATTTCATATATCCCGAATTTGAGGTGGAGAGAAACAAGGACAGGTGTATCGCCTGCCGTGTCTGTGAAAGGCAGTGTGCCAACGAGGTACACCGCTTTGACCCCGAACTCGGTGTGATGGTGGCTGATGAAACAAAGTGTGTAAACTGTCAGCGCTGTGTTTCGCTGTGTCCCACAAGGGCTTTGAAGATAGTCAAGAGCGACTGCCGCCTGCGTGAGAATGCGAACTGGTCTGACGAAACGATAAAAGAGATCTACAAGCAGGCGAACAGCGGTGGTGTACTGCTGTCATCAATGGGCAACCCTAAACCCCTGCCTGTCTACTGGGACAAAATTCTGATAAACGCTTCGCAGGTAACTAACCCGCCCATCGACCCGCTGAGAGAACCAATGGAGACCAAAGTATTTCTCGGCAAGAAGCCAAAAAGTGTAAAGCGCGATGAGAACGGCGATATAGTCACCGAGATCACACCTCAGCTGGAACTTTCCATGCCCGTCATGTTCTCTGCGATGAGCTACGGTTCTATCAGTTATAACGCACACGCTTCGCTGGCAAGGGCGGCGACTGAGCTGGGCATCTGCTACAACACAGGTGAAGGCGGTCTGCATGAAGATTTCTACATCTACGGACCTAACACGGTGGTACAGGTGGCATCGGGACGTTTCGGCGTACATAAGGACTATCTGGAAGCGGCGGCGGCTGTGGAGATAAAAATGGGTCAGGGCGCAAAGCCCGGCATCGGCGGACATCTTCCGGGCGCAAAGATAGTGGGCGACGTATCACGCACGCGAATGATCCCCGAAGGTTCAGACGCTATCTCGCCTGCACCCCACCACGATATATATTCGATAGAAGACCTGCGCCAGCTGGTCTACTCGCTTAAAGAAGCCACCGAATATAAGAAGCCGATAATCGTAAAAGTTGCGGCAGTACACAATATCGCGGCTATCGCCAGCGGCATAGCAAGAAGCGGCGCTGACATTATCGCCATAGACGGTTTTCGCGGCGGAACGGGTGCTGCGCCCACACGTATACGCGACAATGTGGGCATTCCTATCGAACTTGCACTGGCATCGGTCGATCAGCGGCTGAGAGATGAGGGCATACGCAACAACGTATCGCTCGTTGTGGGCGGAAGCGTTCGCTCGGCGGCTGATGTGGTAAAGGCTGTGGCGCTGGGTGCTGACGCGGTTTATGTGGCAACAGCCGCACTGCTGGCGATGGGCTGTCACCTCTGCCGTACCTGTCAGAGCGGCAAATGCAACTGGGGCATAGCCACACAGCGTCCCGACCTTGTAAAGCGCCTGAACCCCGACATCGGTTCAAGGCGGCTGGTAAACCTGATGGACGCATGGCGGCATGAGATAAAAGAACTGATGGGCGGCATGGGCATAAACTCCATCGAGAGCCTGCGCGGAAACAGGCTGATGCTGCGCGGCGTTGGCCTGACAGCAAAAGAACTGGAGATACTGGGCATCTCCCATGCGGGCGAGTAAGGAGGCTTTGATATGAAAAGAGTATATGTCAATGAAGATTGGTGTCTGGGCTGTCACCTGTGCGAATATAACTGCGCTTATGCAAATTCGGGGCTTGATGACATGGTAAAGGCGCTGAAAGGCAAGCCTGTTTTTGCAAATGTACATATCGAAGAAGCAGACGGCATAACTTATGCGGTATCATGCCGACACTGCAAAGACCCGCTCTGTGTAAGAAGCTGTATAGCAGGTGCTATTTCCATCGTGGACGGCGCTGTGAAGATAGACCGCGAAAAATGTGTCGGGTGTCTGACCTGCGTGCTGGTCTGTCCGTATGGTGCGGTAGCGGCTGGCGCAAACGGTGCGGCGCAGAAGTGCGAACTTTGCCTTGCAAACAGCTGCGGTTCGCCCGCCTGCGTAAAAGGCTGTCCCAACAATGCCATAGTATATGAGGAGAGGTGAGTAAAATGAGCGAATATCTTATAATCGGCAACGGCACTGCGGCTGTGGGCTGTATAGAGGGCATACGCAGTACAGACCGCGAAAGCGGCATTACCGTCATATCGGCTGAGGAACACCACGTTTATTCCCGCCCGCTCATATCATATTATCTTGAGGGTAAGACTGACCTTGACAGAATGCTCTACCGCCCGAAGGATTTTTACGAGAAAAACGGTGTAAAGCTCATTTTCGGCAGGGCAGAGAAACTCGACCCGAAAAAGCGCACCGTCACACTTGCCGACAAGCAGAAAAAAACATTTGACAAGCTGTGCATCTGCACAGGTTCATCGCCTTTCGTGCCGAAATTCGAGGGTCTGGAAACTGTGAAAAAGCACTTCACCTTTATGACTCTCGATGACAGCCTTGCGCTTGAAAAAGCGCTGACAAAGGACAGCCGCGTGCTGATAGTGGGCGCGGGTCTTATCGGGCTGAAATGTGCTGAGGGCATCATGGGGCGCGTAGGTTCTGTGACGGTATGCGACCTTGCTGACAGGGTGCTTTCCTCGATACTGGACAGCGAATGCGCGGCTGTGATGCAGGCGCATCTCGAAAAGCAGGGCATGAAGTTCATGCTGGGCGACACCGCTGTGAAATTCAAGGGAAACAAAGCATTTATGAAGAGCGGTGCAGAGGTAGGATTTGACATACTGGTGCTTGCTGTGGGCGTAAGGGCAGAAACAGGTCTTGCGGCGCAGGCGGGCTGTGAGGTCAACAGGGGCATAGTCATAAACGACACCATGCAGACGACGGTGAACGACATCTATGCGGCAGGCGACTGTTCTGAGGGCTATGACAGTTCAACAGGCACAAACCGCGTGCTGGCGATACTGCCTAACGCCTACATGCAGGGACGCTGTGCGGGCATAAACATGGCAGGCGGCGAAAGTTCACTGAATGACCTGATACCCATGAACTCCATCGGCTTTTTCGGACTGCACTGTGCAACGGCAGGCGCTTACCCCGCAGATGCGGACATATTTGAGGAAAAGAGCTTAAACGGCATCAGGCGGCTTTACGTGAAAGATGACTGCTTGGCAGGCTTCATCATCATCGGTGATGTGAACAGGGCGGGCGTTTACACTTCGCTGGTGCGCGAAAAGACCCGTCTTGACGAAAGGGCGCTGGAAATGCTGAAAGCAAGCCCGTCACTGGCGATATTCTCACCCGAGATACGCCGCAGAAAGCTGGGAGGTGCGGTATAATGAATATAAATGCAACAGGTCTTGACTACAAAGAACTCAACGAAATGCTTCGCAGTGTGCGCGGCGCATGCAATATAAACGACTGTCTTGGTCAGCGTTTCATCGCGGCAGGCATATCCGACAAAACAATTACCATCAGCGGCATACCGGGAAATGCGCTGGGCGCTTATCTCAACGGTGCAAAGCTGGAGGTAATGGGCAACGCGCAGGACGCAGTGGGAGATACGATGAACGACGGCACCATCGTTATACACGGAAATGTCGGTGATGCGGTCGGTTATGCGATGCGCGGCGGCAGGATATACGTTCAGGGAAACGCAGGCTATCGTGCAGGCATACACATGAAAGCATACAAGGAAAAACAGCCTGCTCTGGTAATAGGCGGCAAGGCAGGAAGTTTTCTGGGAGAATATCAGGCAGGCGGCATAATAATCGTGCTGGGTCTTGCCGACAATGACAAGCCCATCGTGGGAAATTTCCCGACAACAGGCATGCACGGCGGAAAGATGTTCCTGCGTTCGGAATGCAAAGGCATACACTTCCCGCATCAGGTACACACCCATCTGGCGGACGAAAGCGAGATGGAAGAGATAGCCCACTATCTGAGGCGGTTCTGCTTCTATTTCGGACATGACCTGAAAGAACTGCTGGATCACCCGTTCACGGTAGTAATGCCCGACAGCCGCAACCCTTACAGACAGATGTATGTGGCAAACTGACAGCACCCAAACATCGGACAGCCCCCAAAAGGGAAGTCCGATGCTTTTTTTGTCTGCGGAGCTTCGGCTATGCATCAGGTTTAAATATCTCACAGATATATGCCGAAAAGCCGCCCCCTGTATGAAAGATCGGGTGCGGCGCGTATATATATGAATATGACTTTCCCTTTAGCACACCACTGCAAAATACCTTTATCAATGAGGAAAAACTGAGTTGATGTTATCTTTCCCACACCGCAGGCAGGGGAAAGATAACCGCCAACTGTATTATAGCAATCCACCTTAAAATTCAGACAAAATCCAGTCACAAAACCCATAAATCCTAGCTTTTGCGACTGGATT